>CAZAON010000500.1:0-13335 GCA_964486655.1 uncultured Flavobacteriales bacterium | reverse complement strand
GGGACCTAAAGTGTTATTGATTGACCAGTATTCCGCTTCCGACGGAGATATTTTCCCTTATCGTTTCAAGAAGAAAAAACTCGGTAAGGTTATCGGTCACAGGAGCTGGGGCGGAGTAGTCGGTATTCGCGGATCATTACCGTTTGTTGATGGCGGCTTCCTGAACAAGCCTGAATTTTCGAGATATGATACGGAAGGAAAAGAATGGATAATGGAAGGATACGGTGTTGATCCCGACATCGTGGTCGATCAGGATCCTTATCTTGAATATATGGGAACGGATATTCAATTACAAAGAGCCATTGAAGAGATTAAGAATGATCTGAAAACTCAGGGAATTGAACTTCCGGGTTTACCTCCTTATCCGAAAAAAGATAAATAATTGACGTTAGAGTAATTCTGAAGTTTCGGAAAAATTCAAACTAAAAATTACGAATTAAAAATTACGGGTTATGTATTCCCTCGTAATTTTTAATTCTTAATTTTTAATTCTTCAGAATGAATTTCCTTTTTATTATGGTACACATCAAGCGAGACAATAATCGCTACAAAGGCCCAAACCGGAACGGCAAGTTTGTCGGTATTTAAAAAATTGTTTAGAGTTCCGTGAACAAAATAGGTGATGAGACCCAGAAGGATTCCGAGTGTGAGTAATCTTACGTGACTGTTTTTGGAGGAAGAGTAGAGTATGGTTCCCCTGTATATGACTGCGATTACGATCAGGATCATGGCAAGCATACCGAGCACACCTTCTTCCGATAATGGTCCGATATATTCACTATGAGCATTACCCATATCACCGGCATTCGTACTAATGATTGTCATCTCACTTGACTTCTGAAAAGGAGCATAGTTGAACTGATAGGTACCCGGCCCCCATCCCATGATGGGTCTTTCTTCCCACATACGTAATGCACTGTTCCAGCGATTGATTCGTTCCAGGTTAGAGGCATCCGTAGAAATATTTGAAATGGACTGAATGTGTTTATTGAAATCGGTCGCTGAATCCTGCCTGTTTTTTTCAAGTTTCATAAATATATCCGACTTCAGAACCAGGAATGCTGAAACCAGAGCCACAGCGACAAAGAATACTTTGTAAAACTTTATTCTGAATGCATAAATGAAGTATGCGATAAAAGCAATGATGAGACTCAGCCATGCTGCCCTGGTGTAGGATAAAATTATCGCTGTAATAAACGTGCAAAGAATCAGGCCGGAAAGAAATCTGGCAGTTACGCTTGAATTTTTATCTCGTGAAAAAGCGATTAAAGGCGGAATAAATAAAGCAAGTACAGCGGCATAGGCGGTATGATCGTTATAGAACGGAATCATGACCCAGTGTGCCGCTTTTTGTGTCCACCCGTTTTCGGCATGCCTGATTATCGTATAGCAAACTATGAATAACAGAGAAGTGGAGTAGAGCCACACAAATTTTTTAATGTTCTTTATATTCCTGAATAACTGGGTTCCTAAAAAATAAAATGGAACGATGAACCAGAGTTGTGACACGAGATATTTAAAGGAAACTACCGGAAAGGAGCTGGTAAGCGAAGTGATAAACATCCATGCCAGGTGAAATCCGATAGCAATAGTAACGGGATGGTACAGGATCTTTCTGTCAAATCCCCCTTCGAAGATAAATTTGAAAACGAAAATCAGTAATACACCGAACAACAGTGGTTCAGACGGAATACTTAATGCGGGTCCGCTCGTTTTATCATTTAATACGATTGCTAAAGGCGTACTGAATGCAACTAACATTAATATGACATCGACTGAAAAGATCGCGAGGTAGGCGATGAGAGCAAAAACCGGTATAGCGGCAAACCAATAATCTTCATTCATCAGCATCACGGCGCTGAAAGCGATGAATGAAAACATGATTGCGTAAAACCAGAGCAAATCAAATTTTGCCGGTAAGGCATTATGCATTTCTGCCCTGTCCAATTTTCTTCGTGTTAAGAACCAATAGCACGGTAAATGCGAATATCAGGGATGCACCTACGGAGATCAGTACAATAAGCCAACGTACCGGATACGTTTTTTTATCGGCAGGGAAAGGCTTGGTAACCACGTTAGCGTAAGTGAGTTTTTTGTAAACGTCACGGACTGCATTATCATACATGAGCTTGAGGTCGTTGTATGTACCGCGTATTCTCCATAAATTCTCACTGATTGCATAAAACTCAGTACCCTTTTCTTTCAATCCTTCGAACAATTCGCGTGCTTCTTTTAATCCGCGTGTATTACTTGATGTTAAAACTTTCATGTATCCGCGCGTAACTTCTTTTGATTGCGATTTGAAATCAAGGATGCTGTATTTTTTGCTGTAGTCGCGAAGTATGGCATCCATAGAATCCATTTCAGCTTTCTTTTTGTTCAATTGCTCTTCCGCAATAACTAAAACCTCATGAGATTTTTCTACCTGGAGTGCCCGAGCTTTCAAATCGAAGAAATGAATTATGGAATCGACAATTTCAGATGCAATCACAGGATCGGTGTCATAAACCGTTATATCCATTGATTCATACTCGGTTTTCTTGATGTTTATGTTTTCATCATACATCTTGTATACCTGGCTACGATAAGATTTGCCTTTCGTAGTATCGATCTCATAATGATCGTACAGATTGAAAGTTTTAATGATCCTGTCGCGAATATCATATGACTGCGCTAATTGCAGCATCTGCTCAGTTGCACTTTCCGTAGAATATGCCGTTAGGTTAGAAGGGTAAACAATTGCGAATGATTTGAACTTGGGTTTGATAAAATATGGAGAGCTAAAAATCACTGAAGCGACGAGACTGATGACGCCGACAATAATCAGGTGTTTTCTCCACTTATAAACCAACTGCAATAAATCGAATGAATCGAAGAACTTATTATCCATTATTTTACTAAACTTATGTTATTTAAAGATTATATCTGATTTCACGTACACGCTCAATAATAAGCAGCGTTACGATAGACAGAAGGAATGTCACTGCCAGGGAGAGTAGAACGATGAGCCAGCGGATCGGGTATGATTTTTTCTCCGCTTTCTCCGCTTTATTCACAATAAATTTTGGTGTCATATTGTGATTCAGATCAACTTCTACTTTATCGAGTTGTTTCTTAATGCGTGATAGATCCTCCCTGTCAATAGCCAGTTGCTGGTTGAGTGACATGCTTGCGCCACCATATTTAGCCAGATTATGTAACTGTCCGTTGAGGTATTTTATTCTTGCGTCTGCACCTTTTATTCTTGCTTTTGTATTGATAATGCTGGTGTCATTTTCGTCACGGTATTGCTGCAATACTTTCAGACTGGCTGTTTCATTTTCAAAAATGGTTGAGGCAGTCGTGAATTCGGTACTGACGATTTCATTTTGAGTGTAATAATCCATCATTCCCAGCTCACGCAGTTGCTTCAAAGAGTCTTCTTTGATCCTGATGCTGTTCAATTTTTCATCATAGGAAGATTTTACGATATGATAAGCTTCCTGAACCCGGGCACTCTGAATTTTTATTTTCATCGAATCGAGGAGGGAGGCAATATCATTGGCCATATCGGCTGCCAACTGTGGGTCTGTGTCTAAAACATCTATCCGGACTGACATGAATTCAGTTCGCGAAAAACTGATGTTCTCTTTGAATATCCTGTAAAGTGTAGTAAGCGGAAAAGCTTCTGTTTTATTTATCTCATAATGGTTTAACAGGTCGTATTTCGAAATAATGGCATTCCTGATATCATCGGAATTCAAAATCTGTAGCATTTGCTCGGCCTGCTCTTCCTCACCATAAGCTAAAATGTCCTGTTTTTCAGTACTGTTTTCATCTAAAATGGCCTTGCTGATTGAATTGGTTGAAGAAGGAAAAAAGATGACAGATGACTTATATTTTGGAGTAATAAAGAGCGGACCAGAAAAAACAAAAGATATAATTAAAGTTGATAACAACACTATTATCAGCGGTTTACGCCACCGCACCAGCAGGAACAATAAACTATACGATTCAAGGTATGTAGATTCCCTGGCTTTCTGAAACATAGATAGTTATATACAAAAGGGGATCAAAGGTATAAAAGGAATCGACATTTGGAAAACCTTCAGTTTAGTCTTGAGCCGTGAGCCTTTAGCTTTTAGTATAAAGTACAAAGAATAAAGTATAAAGTATAAAGTACAGAGTATTAAGTGCAATCATTTAAAAATTAGTACATAAGTTCCGATTTTGGCACACTGACCCGAAACCCGAAACCCGAAACGAATTCATGCACCCCTTCCGTCACCGCAGCCCCTCAACCCGGAACTCGAAACCCGAAACGCATTCATGCAACCCCCTCCGTCACCGCATCCCCCAACCCGAAACAAAATCTTCGACACCTTAAGAGCCTGCATCCCCCAACCCGAAACCCGAAACCCGAAACGTATTCATGCAACTCCTCACCACCAGCAGGTCACTCCTCTTCATACTTCACAATCCTATAAATATTCCTCACACTAATCAACCTGAAAATAAAAGCAAGTGCAAATGAAGCGCATGCTACTAAAGTAAAACGGTAAACCCAATTCAATTCAAATTTACCGGCAATGACATTCACTAAAATCACGCTGCCAACGAAGAGGGCAATGGTTGCAAGAAGTTTATAATTTTTACGGAAAGCAAATGCCTGTTGAGCCATGTAAATCTGTGCCAGGGCTGTAAATGTTTGGGTAGTTATAGATGAAATGGCAGCACCTTTCGCAGTCATTCCGGGAATAAGAATGAGGTTAAGAATGATATTGATTGCAATGCCAAACGATGCCATGATATTTAATTGCTTCAGGTTGCCGTTTGCCGTAAGAAGTGTGCCGAAAATATAGGTGGAAGAGATCGGAATGAAACAACACATGAGTATTCTGAATACGGAGGCCGACTCTTCGATGTGTTCTCCTTTATAAAGAAGATTCATGATTTCATAACTGAAGAAGTAGCTGCAAATGGCAACGACGATGGCCGGAATAACAAGCAGTGAAAAAGCGAGACGCACCATGTCTTCAACATTCTGCCGCAGTTTAATCATGCGCGAAAAAATCGGTAATAAGAGTCCGGCAAATAAGAAAGCAATCATATTCGCCGCATCCAAAAGCCTGTATGCCGATGCATATATTCCGGCCTCATGCGCACCAATACGAAACGGAGGAATTCGTTCAAGCATAACAACATCGATGCGGTTATAGAAGGTCATTAGCATAACCAGCACAGCATACGGATAGCTTTTTTTCAGAATCATCAGGAAGAACGGCCATCGCCAGTTCAGTCTTCTGATCTTTGCTTTTTTCATCACAATGAGAATGGTAATTAAAGCTGTGATCAGGTAGGCAGCTGTTTGTGAGTACACAAAGTATCTGATATCGAAAGTGCCGGGCTCCCGATACCTTATCAGTAAAATGGCTGAAAGAACAATTAAGATGATACGGTCTAAAACCGAAATGACACTATCTGTTTTAAACAAATGCAATCCGGCCAGGTTAGACCTCAGATAGAAAATGAAAGAAATAAGAATCTGATTGAAGATTACCGCAATGAGCATTTTCATCATATCAGGCGTATAACCGATAATCATTCCACCGGCTATTGTCAAAATGGTAAATATCCCTGCGAGCAGAAATCTCAATACGATAATGCTGGATAAATGCTTGCTTAGCAGATGGTTGTTCTGCGAGATATTCTTATTATTAAAATTCGTTATTCCAAAATCCAGTAAAATATTCAGCAAGAAAGAAAAGTTGAAAATCGCATAGTAAAACCCGTACTGGACTGTACCAACAGCATTCTGAACAGCAACCTCAATACCAAGCACATAAACAGGCTTTATCAGCAGGTTTAACAGCAATACTAAAGCAAGGTTCGTGACGAATTTCCGCTGCATGAATTAATGAGGTGCGGCAAATGTACAATTTAGTACAATGTACCAAGTATCATGTACCAAGTAGGTTTTGTATTATCATTGTACTTAGTACTTGGTACTTTGTACTTTGTACTTGGTACTTTTACCGGTGTATCAATGCAAAAACATTACTTCGTTCTCAACTTATACCTGCAAATCCCCTCATCCAGATAAGCCAGATAATCCGCAATACTCATCATTCCGCCACGTGGCTGTGCAAGTTTCTTTGCTTTATTATCAAGTAGCACATAATAAGGCTGGGAGTTGGTGTTATAAACCGATGACTGCAGATCGCTCCACTTGTTACCTGTAGTTTTGATCTGTTTTCCTGTTGAAGGAGAAACAAATTGCTGTTCGGCAGGCAGAATCATTTTATCGTCTACATATAAAGAAATGAGAACATAATCCTGTCTGAGTCTTTTCAGAACCTTAGGATCGCTCCACACTTTATCTTCCATCTTCCGGCAATTCACGCATGACCATCCGGTAAAATCAAGAAGCACCGGCTTGCCCTGCGCTTTCGCATAACGCATTCCTTCGTCGTAATCGTGGAAACAATTCAGATCATGCGGACATTCATTTTCTTTTCCGTCGGTCCATTCCTTATAAAATTCAGGAGGCGGAAATCCGCTTATCAATTTTAACGGTGCACCCCAGATTCCCGGTACAAGGTAAATAGCAAAGGTGAATACCAGGATAGACAACATTAGTCTGCCCGTAGAAATAAAGGTTACATCACTGTCATGTGAGAATTTCAACTTGCCCAGCAAATAAAATCCGAGCATCAGCGAAATAATAATCCATATCGAAATGAATAACTCACGTTGCAGAAAACCCCAGTGATAAGCGAGATCAACATTCGATAAAAACTTCAAGGCCAGTGCAAGTTCGACGAATCCCAGTGTGACTTTAACTGTATTCAGCCAGCCGCCTGATTTTGGTAATGAACTCATCCAGCCCGGGAAGAGAGAAAACAATGCGAATGGTACAGCAAGCGCGAATGAGAATCCGAACATGCCCGCAAGCGGACCCAGATAACTTTGACCCTGCGCGGCTTCTACGAGTAATGTTCCGATGATCGGACCGGTACAGGAGAATGATACCAGAGAAAGCGTAAATGCCATGAAGAAAATTCCGATCAGTCCGCCACGGTCACTTGCCGTATCTGCCTTGTTGATTATCCAGCTCGGCAACGTTATTTCAAACGCGCCGAAAAACGAGATCGCGAAAATGACGAAGATGATAAAGAATGCCAGATTGAAAAATGCATTACTCGAAAGTTCATTCAGCGCATCGGAGCCAAAGCTGATCGTAACCAGTAATCCGAGCGAAACATAAATCAGAATTATTGAAAAAGCGTAAATGAGTGCATTGGTAATTCCTTTCTTCCTGCTGCCGCTGCGTTTCGTAAAGAAACTTACCGTCATCGGAATCATCGGAAACACGCAAGGAGTAAGCAAGGCCAGTAATCCGCCTAACATTCCCGCAATGAAAATTCCCAGGTATCCTTTGTGAGTTCCGCTTGTATCTCCCGCCGATATGCCGCAGCCCTCTTCCAGTTTGTCGCCTGTGTTATCAGCCGGACTTATTGTTGCCTGAGGAACTGTATCAACAGCCTGTTGAATGATGGTATCAATAGGTATCGATATTTCTGTAGTCTTTCCGGTGCCGGCATTGCCAACTTTAAAGGTGAATAAAGTATCTACTTGAATACAAATTTCCTTGCAAACCTGACATTCAACTTTACCTTTAATCAAACAATTGCCATTGACCTTTACTTTTTGTCTGAAGACTGTTTCTCCGTCATGAAAAAAAAGAGTCTTTACTTCAAAAGTTGAATCAAATTCTTCAATTGGTTTTGGTTCGATAACCTTGCCGATTCTGGTGTAGCAGTCGGATGGTTCAAACGTAAAAACCATAGGAAATGGCCCGCCATCAGGAGTATACTGTGAGTATGCATGCCATTCTTTTTCAACATTTAGCTTAAATATTAGCTCAGCTTCGCCTTCTTTTTTTTGCTCTACAGAAAAGGTCCATTTAGCCGGATACAAATTCTGGCCATGAACGGTTGCAGCAAATAAAACTAATAGGAAGGAAAGGAGTTTCTTCATCTGCGTAGTTTAGTCTAAAACGGTGACGAATTTATGAAAAATCATCGGTTTTAGGTTATTGTTTTATACTATATGGCTAACGGTTTATGGATTATGGTAATGTATTGTAATTCTATTGTTAGAACCCCTGGGAATTCATATTCTCTTCATACCCTGACATTGCCATGAGACTCTTTTTATGGATTTCGGCGAACTTAGATATCGTTGTTAAAATTCTAAGTATGAAAAAAATTGAGTTCTCCATTCCAAAGCCTTGTCATGAGGACTGGAATAAAATGTCGCCTCGGGAAAGGGGTAGATTCTGCGATAAATGCGCAAAAACTGTTTTGGATTTCACTTCAAAAAACGATGAGGAGATTCAGGAGTATGTAACTGAACATCAGGGTGAAAAATTGTGCGGACGATTTCGAAATGACCAGCTGAAGAAACCCGTTCAGATCAGGATTTTTTATAAGTCAATGATTAACCGCATTTCTTATGCACAGGCTTTCCTTGTTTCATTGCTTATTGCTTTCGGAACTACTCTTTTTTCCTGTACCACTCATTCGAATAATACGGTAGGGGAGTTTATCATTAACGATGCTATAAAGATTGACAGTCTGCCTGCTGATGATACGGATTCTTCTGACTTGAATGTAATGGTTGATGTGATAAAAGGTGAATTCATCGATCCGGTAAAGGTAAGTCCGGCAAGCGAAGTTCATGAACAGGAAATCGCTGAAGAGACAGATTCGATCAACTATGTAGTAGATCTTCCTGCTGTTGATATTTTTAGTGAACATGATGAAATATATAGCATCAGGACTGTAGGGATGATAGTCTGTTATTCAGACGGTGAATTAGTGGGATCAGAGAATAATGAATCGACCGATTCTCTTTCAACAGAAACTACGGAAGTTGGAATTAATGAAGTAAAAGAAGAATCAAATATTTTTCCGAACCCCGCCCATGAAATGGCAAGATTGAAATTCAACATTTCTGCCGAAAAAGATGTAGAGGTAAATCTATTTGACCTCAATGGAAAATTAATCCGTTCAATTTTACCTTCTCAAAAAATGTCGCAGGGCGAGCGTGAAATACAGATCGATTTATCCGGATTGAAACCCGCAACTTATCTGGTAAGAATAATCAAGGGTGGAGTGGTGGAGGCGAAACGAATCGTGGTGTTGTAAAAAATTTATTTCACCATAAAAGTAAAAGTAGTATCCAGTCCGATACACATTTCTTTACAGGCCTGGTAATCTATCCGCCCCGAAATTTTACAAGGGGTTTTCAGTATCTCAACCTTCTGGGTAAGTAAGGGTTTCCCCTCATGGTATTTAACGGTTATTGCAAAAACATCGTCGTATGATTCGATCGGTTTAGGTTCGGTAACTTTGTCGATGAGTTTATAGCAGGCTAAACTGTCATAGGTAAATAGCATGGGGAGCGGACCGCCATCTGCGGTGAACTGCGAATAAATATGCCAGCTCTTTTCTATGTCTGCCGTAAATTTCAGAAGAGCTTCCTTCTTATTATTTTCCATGGAGAATTCCCACTTCACCGGATGCGGCATTTGCGCGAAAGCTGAAGCAGCGAATAATATCAGGAAGAGGGTGTAGGGCAGAATTTTTTTCATCGGGTAAATTTAGCAAGTTTATTCAAACCATTCATATACATCGGGGAGACTCAGTTTCTTCGAATCATCTTTTCGTATATCTCTTTCAATTTTTCCTTCTTTGAGCTGGATGATCCTGTTGCCATACCGAACCACGTGCCTGAGATCATGCGTTACGAGCAGAGCCGTGAGCTTTTTTTCGAAAATTATTTTCCCGGCTAAGTTCATCACCAGTTCGGAGGTCTTCGGATCAAGGGCCGCTGTTGGCTCATCGAGTAACAACAGCTGAGTGTCATCAGCAATCGCCATCAGCAGTGAAAGCGATTGTCTTTGTCCGCCCGATAAATTCCCGACTTTCTGGTCTAATTTATTTTCGAGACCCAGATTTAACACCGAAACTTTTTCCATCACCAATTTTCTAAAGACTGCATTCGTTCCGATTGTGAGTCCCTTGCTTTTGCTGCGCAAAGAAGCCAGTCTGAAATTTTCAAGAATGCTTAGTTCGGGAGCAGTGCCCGCGAGCGGATTCTGAAAAATTCTGGCGATCCATTTGCTTCGTTCGAAATCGGCATAATCCGTTATTTCATTGTCGTTAAGTTTAATGGAGCCGTTGTCCTGCTTAATGGTTCCGGCAAGCAGATTAAGCAATGTTGATTTTCCCGATCCGTTACTGCCAATCACAATCGTAAAGTCGCCTTCATTCAGTTCGAGATTCAGATCGCTGAACACAACAACTTCGTTGGGCTTTTCGAATGACTTGGATATGTTGCTCAGCCTGATCATGCCTGTTTCTTTAATGCGGGAATACTGACAACGATTAATACCAGCAGAGCGACAATTAGTTTAAGATATAATGCATCGATACCGAGTGACAACGCGAATGCAAGGAGCAGCCTGAAAACGATCGCTCCCGCGGCAACACTGATGAGACTTAATCCGACCGTATTTTTTTTAAATCCAGAAAAAAGTATTTCGCCAATCATCACCGAACCTAATCCGAGGATCACAATTCCGATTCCCATATTAATATCGGCGAATCCCTGCAACTGTGCAATCAGGTAACCGCTCATTGCTGTCATCCCGTTTGCAAGTCCCAGCCCGGTTATCTTCATCCTCCCCGTGTTTACACCCAATGCGCGTATCATCGTTTCATTATTTCCTGTTGCCCGCATGGCAAGTCCGAAGTCGGTTCTTAATATCCGGCTGAATAAAAAGATTACGATTAATGTTATCGCTGACAGAATGATTAACTGTGATTGTAATTCCGATAAACCGCCTATGAGAAAGAAAATACTTTGAGTTCCGATCAACGGCAGGTTTGATCTTTGCATCAAGGCGAGATTGACAGAGTAGAGGGCAGTCATCACAAGAATACCCGCCAGCAATGCATTTACGCGCAACCTTGTATGGATAAATGCCGTTGCAACACCTGCCAGTGCTCCGGCAAGAAAAACTACCGGAATAATAAGCAATGGGTGAGTACCGTCTATCAGCATGATGGCCGTAACCGCTCCGCCGAGTGTGAATGATCCGTCTGTAGTAATATCCGGAATATTGAATATCCGCAGCGAAAGATAAATTCCTATTGCAAGACAGGAAAAGCCGAGGCCGAGGAGGATTGCGGTGAGGTAGAAGTTCACGGAGGGGAAATTACGAATTACGATTTGATGATTGAAATATTTTTTTACCCTTATTCAGCTTTTCAAAAATGAAATTTTTCTTTTTTCTTGTCATTGAATTAGCAGTAATAGGAAATTAGATATATTTTGTATCTTTCAATGTATAACTTTAAAATCCAATTAATATGAAAAAAATCATCTTAACACAACTAATCATGATTATTTTGCAATTGCTTTATGCAAAAGGGAGTTATTCGCAGATTGTTTATGAGCATACGTATCCTTGGTTGAATTCAAATATTAAAAACAGAGTACAATTAAAGGATATTGGAAATGGTGACTTTAAATACATTTATACAGATTACTTGTCCAACGAATTAAAAATATTTAATATGGATCATTCTTCATATTTAACTCTACCAATTCCTGTTCAAATGATAGATCAGAGTGAATATGTTATTGGTTATGTAACGAAATCACTTTTTGATTGCGACACTTCAATGATTGAATATGCCATCATGCCTGTAAACTGGAGAAAAACATTGTACATCTACCGGCAGGATGGTACTGTTTTGTTTAGCAGGGATAGTACTGTTGCTACATGGTGTGTAGGTTGTTTCAGTGGTTCTTACGATATAAGACCAATCGTTAATACTCCATCCGGCACAAAAATGTTTTTAGCTAAAAACGATAATAACGGTTATCAAATGACGGTTGATGTTTATTCATTATGCGGAACATTGCCAATGGAGGCTGATCCGATTTTCGAAAATTCAGAAATAATGACAGTCTACCCCAATCCCTCTATCACTTCCCAAATATTTTTTAAATTAAGTAATACTGATAATATAGCAAATGCAGAATTAGAAATATTTGATTCGAATGGCAGATCAATTAAAATTTTAAATAAGGAATATAACAGCGACAAATTCACGTTTGAGGCAATTAACTATAGTAGTGGAGTGTATTATTATCGATTAATTTCAAATAAAATTATTTTGCAATCAGGTAAATTTATTATTAACTAATTTAAAATCAAAAATCATGAAATCTATCAAGAACCAATTAAATGTATTATTACTAGCACTTCTCCTGGGGGGGGGGTATTTTATTAACAGCCAATGAGTTATATTCTCAAGTTACTAATCCTGGCAATACTATTTCTCCTACCGACTATGTTGGAAGCTCAAACAATGTTCAAGTTTTATTCAAGGCAAGCTCAATTCAATACGGTTTATTAGACACAACCGGTCTCTGGGGCCTGAGTGATTGGAATGCTAACCCGGGTTTTTTTCCAAGCTATCGTCTCGATGTAGATACCGGAGACATCAATATTAATAGTATGGGATATGGCTATCGAATCGGAGGTAGCGGAACATCAACAAGTGAATATGTATTAAGGCATAACGGAAATGTTTCAAATATTTTTGTGGGCGTAGGAGCCGGAAATTCAAATTCTACAAACGCGAATACATTAGTCGGTTTTCAGGCAGGAACAAACGCCGGAAATACTCCGGTGCTTCCCGGAGATGGGACCCGAAATACCATTGTCGGGCACATGGCCGGTGCAAATCTGGATGCAGGAAGCAAAAATTGTTTTTTTGGAGACAGTAGTGGTTATACTACATTAGGTTCAACCACCGGAGGTTATCAAAATGTTTTTATCGGTGCAAGTTCCGGGTTTACAAACTACAACGGGAAATCGAATACGCTGGTAGGTTACGAATGTGGTTATCTTGATAGTAACGGTTGGTATAATACAATGATGGGCAGAGCAGCAGGAAAAGCAGCTATTGGAGTCGACAATTGTTATTTTGGTAAGGATGCAGCCCAAGGATTAATCGGATCAAACAATTGTTATTTTGGCGCGCATTCCGGCGATGATTCTCCAAGTGGAGACAATAATTCTGTATACGGTGATGGTGCTGGTAGATATCAAATCGGCATTTCAAGCTACAATAGTTATTTTGGACTTCAGTCGGGTTCAGGTGATTTGTTGAATCCTGTGTTTGGGTATGGAAATAGTTTTTTTGGTATGCAAGGGGGCTTTTCAAATCAGGTAAATGATACTTTATATTATTGTGGAACTTTTGGAGCTTT
>CAZAON010000499.1:0-12153 GCA_964486655.1 uncultured Flavobacteriales bacterium | reverse complement strand
GACAGGAACCAGCCACCCATCATGAGGGCGGTAAGGCGGGGCGGACTAAGTTTTGAAACAAGTGAAAGAGCCATAGGGCTTAGGAACAACTCACCGACTGTAATTACACCATAACATCCGATAAGCCATGCCATTGAACTTTTTTCCATTCCATTACCCGAATATATTGCGGCCGCAACCATGACAAGAGTGGAGAGCGCTGTAATGAGGAATCCGAAAAATATTTTCCATGGCGTTGCAGGTTCTCTTCCCCTCCTCTTCATCCATCCAAAAAACGCGACAACGACCGGAGTGAGTACGACAACCCAAAACGGATTTACCGATTGAAATAATTCTGTTGAAATCAGTGATGTGGATTGCCCTTCGGCAGGCCGGTCTTCCGGTTTAATATTTTTGAAATACAATGGATGATCGAAATTTTTGATCACAGTGCCGGATGCATCTCTCTTCACTCTGAATTGTTCGTCGGTAACCGGAACTGAATCCTTGACCATTTTAACTTCCTGAACCATACCAAGTGCTTTAGCCGGTGCAACTATAGCCTCAGGGACTTTACGATCGGTATAATTTTCGGCCCAAATGGTTAGAGCAGTACCGTTTTGTTTGAAGATAGCCCAGAATATAATTGCGACCGCAAAAACGGACAGCAATGCGGCAATAGGTCTTCTGTCAGAACCTTTCGAACTAAAAAGTAATGAGGCATAAAATCCGGTCACCGGCAAGGCACCGCAAATAAATGCATCAGTAGAATCACTGCCGAAAATATTTCCCGGAATAATCCAGCCGAGATAACCGGCGACAAGTGCCGGTAATAATACTATTCCGAAAACTTTGGAAAGCGGCATGTCTTCAGGCTGAACAGGTTTAATCACATCTGCATGCTTGTAATGCTTATTTCCCAGCCAGAAAATTATGACACCCAGAAACATTCCTATTCCCGCGGCGATGAAAGCATGTCCCCAGGAAAAATTATTTCGCAAATAAGAGCCGAAGAAATTACAAATGAAGGCACCGATGTTGATGCCCATGTAAAAAATATTGTACCCCGAATCTTTAAACGGCCGGTATTTTTCTTCGTTATAAACGTTTCCCAACAGAGTTGAAATATTCGGTTTAAAAAATCCATTGCCGACAATAATCAGCAACAGAGAAATATAAAACGCACCCATTCCCGGCAATGCCAGTCCGCAATAACCGAGTCCCATCATGATTCCTCCTATTGTAATTGAAGCGCGATATCCTAAAATCCTATCGGCCAGCAATCCGCCGATAAAAGGGGTAAGAAACACCAATGCAATAAAAGTTCCGAATATATCAGAGGCATCCTTCCTGTCTATTGCCATTCCTCCCTTGGAAGTATCGGTCATATACAGAAAAAATATTCCGAGCATGAGATAATAACCGAATCGTTCCCACATTTCAGAGAAAAACAAATATGGCAATGCCTTGGGATGCCTTTTCATAATCTTGATTTTTTAGTATTTGAAATTGCTGATAAACTCTTAACGGTTTATGATTAACCGTTGAATATACTGTCCCTTTTCCGTACTTATTTTAACAAGGTAAACGCCATTCGGCTGATCGATTGACAAATGTTTTATTCCGGGATCAATCTGTGCAGATAATACTTTCTGTCCGCTTAAATTATGTACGGACAGTGTAGCTCCTTCAACAAGTGCAGTAGAATTGATTGTAATAATTCCGGACGACGGATTCGGATAGACAGTTACCGGAAGTTGTTCAATGTTGCTGATGCCAACAGGAACAGGTGTAAAACGATAAACAGAATTTTCGGGCGGAGCGCCGGTCACAAAATCCGCGACATATGTAGTTGATGAGTTTGCATTATTTGCCGGACCGTACAAATGAATAAAAGTTGATGTATCTCTGAGAAGAGCAATGGTAGGACCGTTGTATGACTGATACCATGAATTATTATTCAGCACAGAATTAGGGCCGTTATGAATTTCGATCACATTGGTAGTTTCATAAAACCACAACTGTACATCGAAATAATCGGAGAATGTCTGGTCATTAAGAAATGCGCCATTCTCAATCTGAATCTGCATGATTCTGTTTGGAGCTGTTCCGGAAACGGAAAAAGAGATTGCGCCCTGTCCGAAACCCGGATCCATAATCGGGGCATCATAAAAAAACAATTCGTAGTTGCCATAATATCCGTTACCGAGATAGATGAAACCTCCAAATCCTCCCGAAACATAAAAAGTATCGAAGTCGACTCCGAAATACTTGAACTGAAACGGGAAAGGAATATCATAGACATCAAGATAGTCCCATCCCGGAGAACTGACCACAGTACCTGAAGGGTTGTCGACATAGGTCTGATTCAGCTGAGTAAAGGTATAGTACTGAGCGTAACCGGCTTTCAGACCTGCGAGAAGAAGAAAGGTGAGTATAATTTTTTTCATCAGGCAACAAGATAGTATTATTGATTAAAAAAATCAATCGCAAAAAAAAGGCTGTCCGGTAAAGACAGCCTCATTTAACAGTTAACCTGATAAAAATTATTTTGCGGCTTTTGCCTCAGCGATTAATTTCTCGTTTAACTTAACGTAATCATCGCTTTTTTCGGCCCTGGCAATTTCCATTGACTTCTGAGCGGTTTCAACAGCGCCTTTATAATCCTTCATCTTCATCTGGATTTTTGCTTTAAGATGCACGATCCAGAAACCTTTAGGGTTTTGAGCCATTGCAATCTCTGTCCATTCCATAGCCTTCTTCAGGTCTTTGTTATTATCGTAATAATAATTTGCGGCCGCGAAATAAGGACGAGTATCTTTCTCGAGAGCGGTTTCAATGTTTTTCATTACTTTCGAGTCTACTTCAGTTGTTACATTAAAAGCAACCATTGTATTTTCCCATGTAAGTTCGATTTTTGCAGTAGTCGATGTGATATCCGTCACATTCATAGTGAATGTTTCGACTTTCACGGGATAATTTGAACTCTTAACCTTGAATCGTAAAATTTCATCTTCTTTCTTATAATTTGAAACATCACCACCCAGAGTTAAGTCTTTATATAACATGAATTCCCACTCATCTTTACCGGGCACTGAATACAATGCATAAGTTCCGGGCTTAACAATATTTCCTTCTACTTTTACGCTGTCACCGAAAGTGATTTTAGTAGCTGAATTAGCGCCTGTTCTCCATATTTTTCCGTACGGAACAAGATCTCCGAAAACTACGCGCCCTTTAATACCTGGCCGAGAATACTCGATCTTGATATTTGATAAAGCAAAAGCCTGATCGATTGTTTGTAACGGGCTTGGTGCAGGAGTTTTTAATTGCTGGGCACTAACGTTTACAGAAACTGTAAGCAAAGCAGCAATTGCAATTGTTTTGAATTTTGAAATCATAATTGTTATGTTTTTTTTGTAGGGTGCAAAAGTACGGAATAATATTTTAGATGATAGATGTTAGATTTTTGATCAAATTATGAGGCGGGAAACTTAATAAGCATTGATATACCGGCAATTTAAAGGACATGACAAATAAAACTGATTATCAGGACTCCTTTGATGAAGTGTTTTAAGCCGGAAATTTTTTGAAATTAATTTTTTCCGAGGCTCAACAGGTTGGCAAATAATCTGTATGCTCCGGGTACTCCGGCAGGGAGTTCACGGAAAAATACGATTCCGGTATAAACAAAATTCCCTTTGCCATATTTACCGATTATCAGACTTCCATCACTGGGTTTTTCATTCACATCGTTCATGGAAAATATTTTCTCAT
The DNA here is from genome assembly GCA_964486655.1 of uncultured Flavobacteriales bacterium. GTDB lineage: Bacteria > Bacteroidota > Bacteroidia > AKYH767-A > 2013-40CM-41-45 > JADKIH01. Next base: position 8,397 of record CAZAON010000499.1, on the reverse strand, counting down.
AAGCACTGTCTGTTTCTGTAGCGAAGTAAATGCCTCTTTCCTGTTTCCAGCCTTTGAAATCATCTGTTGAAATCTTATTCGGATAATTCAATACAGGATGAGACGGATTGATAAAACGCACTTCCGCATTTTCATCAGTCACACGTTCTCTTGAAATTGTAAACGGATAAGGAGATATTTTAGCATTGAGTGGTCCGATACGCGAATTTGTATTATACTGAACAATTAAATTGCCACCTTGTTTCACATAATTCATTAGTCTTTCGTATTCGTTCATCAACCATTCGTTAGTATTATAGGCTCTGATACCGGTGACAATTGCATCGAATTTACTTAAGTCCTCTTTCTCAATCGCATCCTCATCGAGGATAACAACATGATAACCTAATTGCTTCAGACTGGCGGCAACATCATCTCCCGCGCCGGGTATGTAACCGATATTCTTCACGCCTTCGTTAATTTCAAATGAAACGACTTTCGATCTTGCATCGCCGAGGGTAAACTGATAGGGAACATGATCATACTCTATCCTGCGAATACTCTTCAATATAGTATCACCTGAAGTTACTGCAGAGATAAATCCTTCCGTTTGTTTTGCGGGAGAAGTAACGGTAACTGTCTCAAACTTCACTTCATTCTTCCTGAGTGAATATGAAATAAATTCCGGCTCGACTGTCCATTCTTTCGGCACATTTATTTTAAACTGCCCGTTAATGCTGTCAGTATTAGATTTTATTTCTATTTGAACTTTTTCTTTTGAACCGCTGCGAAAAGCGAACGCTCTTGAATGAAAATTAACTGTAACAGGAGGGAGTATTTCGAAAGGACGATACACTTCACCTTTGACGGGATCGGTTGATTTATAAATAAGCGGACGAACGATTTTAAATGGAACATCCTGTATCATTAAATCTATTGTTACGAAAGCGGGCGGATTATTTTCCGGTTTGCCGATAAGAAGTTGATCAGTCACGTTGAATAATCCTTCAGAATGGTCTTTGTTCAACCAGTAAGGATTTGAATATGCAATATTTGACGGAAGTATCTCAGAATGTTTAAATGCTAACAGCTCATTCTTTTTCGGAACGATGGAAGTAATAGTGTCTTCGCCATTCAACCATTTGATTTGCTGAATTTTCACATCGGCATCTGTACCCTTCACAAATTGAATGGAAAATTCAACTTTCTTACCCGGAATAGCAGAGTAACTGCCTGCAGAGGCTTCCATCCAGATTCCTGAACAACTCAAAAGAAGATTTTCAATTTCTTTCATCTTTTGCTTTTTCCAGTAAACGGTATACTGATCATTCTCCGGCAGGTTTTTAATCACGAGATAAATTGCCATTAATGGTGTAACCGATTTCTCGGGCGATTGAGGATCGAACCAATGAATGCAATCGCTTATCATTTTCTGAATAGCGCTGCCTCCTTGAATTCTGTTCCATGTCATATCTATTCCTTCGAGCGGATCAGCGGAAACACTATCGCCTTTCATTAACCTGAAATATTCAACAACACTTCCTCTTGTAGGAGAAGAACCAAAACCCTGGCTCTTATGCATTGAACGGCCATCAGCCGCGATTTCACCATAGTATTTTCCCAGTAATGAATTGTAATTTCCAACATCAATCTGCACAGGTTCCTGTAGTTTCGCATTTGTGAAACCCGGATTAAAGACATTCCAGAAAACACGTTTTGGCTGCCAGGTGCTTGTATACTTTAATTGAGCGGGAAATTTCTTTGGGTCCGCGGCCGCATCGAATGCTTCTGCTGCGAGAATTGCAGATGCAGTATGGTGACCGTGACCACCTTCACCGGTAGTCGGGAAACGGCAAATTATCACATCCGGTTTAAAATTTCGGATGACCCAGACTACATCAGACAAAATACTGTCTTTATTCCAAATCCTGAATGTCTCTTCCGGAGTTTTAGAATAACCGAAATCATTGGCTCTTGAAAAAAATTGTTCTCCTCCGTCAATTCTTCTTGCCGCTAATAATTCCTGCGTACGGAGTAGTCCGAGCATTTCCGCCTGTTCTTTTCCAACGAGGTTCTGACCACCGTCTCCTCTGGTGAGTGACAGGTAAGCGGTTCTGATGTTTCTCTCCTTACTCAGATAAGTAATCAGCCTCGTGTTCTCATCGTCAGGATGAGCGGCGATATATAAGACAGAACCAACCACATTTAATTTTTTAATGCCTGATAATATTTCGGAAGAATTCATCAGATCATTTTGTTGCCCGAACACAAATAAGGGCAACAGTTGCAGTAACAGGAATATTTTTCTCATAAAATAATTAGGAATGCAAAAGTCAGAATTTTATCTGAAAATTCTACGGCCTGGAAACAATGATAAGCATATTCCGGTTATTCTCCATAATACTGTAGTCAGTCGACTCTGTCATGTTATCGCCGGTGAGATCACTCGATTTATAACCCACATTAAAAGTCATAATTGCATTTTGAATATCAATCAGGTCGAGGTCATCAATAATTCCATCCTGATTATTTTGCGGACCACCGGTCAGGTCGCCGCTCCATAAGGCAAAGTTTCCATCACTTAACTCAGACAAATTTCCTCCATATGCAGTGGTATCTGACAGGGTAAAGTCATAATTAACGGAGGCAGCGACTGGAACGGGCATACTACTCCATGCTTCGAGCGAATTTCTGTGTCGAACGGCAATGTAATATGCCGTGTTTAAAAGTGTATTCGGAAAAACAAATACTCCGTTACCATTAATATCTATTACGCCACTTGTAACATACAATTCATCATGTGGCGGAGATGCTCTTTTTAATGCAACGGTGATGGTATCACATACGCTTGGTTGTCCTGACGGATTTGCTACCGCGCTCATAGTATTTCCTCCCTGGTAGAAACCCTGGATAAAGACACGCAGATCAAGAACAAGTCCGCAAGTAGTCGCTGTTATGCCAATCTTATTTGATATGGCAGGATTTACAACCACACAATTTGCATTGCTTGTCAATTCGCAAATAATAGTATCAGTAGTTACAAGTCCGAAAGTGGTATATGTGTCACTATTTGTACCTACAGGCTGACCGTTCTTTTTCCATTGATAAACCGGTGAATTTCCACCATTTGTTGCTGTGGCGGTAAAGGTGACCGACTCTCCAATACAAATATCATTTCCCCTGTCGGAAACAATGGAAACTGTCGGAACGATCGTAGAATTCAAAATAACTGATAATCCGTTACTGGTTGCTGAAGCAGGGCTTACGCATGCCTGATTGCTTGTGATTTGACAAGTAATAACATCGGAATTTATTAAAGTGTTATCATAATATGTACTGCTGTTTGTGCCAACATTACTGTTGTTTTTCTTCCATTGAAAAACCGGAGAAAGGCCGCCATTAACGGGAGTGGCCGTAAAGAGAACATTCGTTCCGGGGCAAACGTTTGTGCCTGCATTTGATGAAATGGTAACGGAAGGAGTTACCATAGGGGCAACATTCATTGTGATACTGTTACTATTCGCGCTAAAAGGTGAAACACATGTTGCATTGCTTGTCAAAACACATCTGATTACATCACCATTTACAAGTCCGGTTGCGGTGTAGGTACTGCTGTTGCTGCCGGTATTTACACCATTCTTTTTCCACTGAAATGAAGGTGAAGTTCCGCCGTTAGTCGGTGTGGCAGTAAACTGAACCGTAGCGTTTGCACAAACATTATTTCCTCCGGTCGCTGTGATTACAATTGCCGGTATGAGTACCGGATAAACAGTCATTGAAATTGAATTTCCCTGAACGGTTAAAGGAGAAGCGCATGCGGAGTTACTTGTTAAATAACATGTGATTTCATCAAAATTGAGCAAATTGGAATTTGAATAGGTGCTGCTGTTTGTGCCCACATTCGTTCCATTCTTCTTCCATTGATAAACAGGTGAACTTCCTCCATTTACAGGAACAGCAGTGAAAGTCACATTTGTACTGGCACAAATCACATTGCCGGCATTCGATGAAATTGAAACCGATGGAACCACAGTTGCTGCAACACTCATGGTGATGCTGTTGCTGTTAGCAGTTGTCTGACTCAGACATGAGGCGTTGCTTGTGAGAGTACACGTAACAATATTATTGTTGGCCAGTGATGTTGAAGAGAATGTATTACTGTTTGTACCGACGTTCGTTCCGTTAACTTTCCACTGGTAAGCAGGTGTAGTGCCGCCATCAGAAATGCTTGCGGTGAATTGAACGTTTGCGCCGCTACAAATTGAATTGCCGGGTGATGCGACAATAGATATTGACGGAGTGACTAACGAAGTAACAGCCATTGTAACGGGGTTACTGCCAACGACAGATTGTATGATGCAGGCTGCACTACTTGTCATTGTACAGGTTATCACATCGGAATTAACCAGAGTACTGCTTGAATATGCAGCGTTGTTTGTTCCCGTATTCACATTATTTTTTTTCCACTGGTAGGAAGGAGAAGCTCCGCCATTAACAGGAGTAGCGGTAAACTGAACATTTGTACCGGCACAGATTGAATTTCCAGGTGATGCATTAATTGTTACCGATGCACTTACATAGGCGTTTACCTGCATCGTAATTAAATTGCTGGTAACCGAGGTGATGGCTACGCAAGGATCGTTGCTGGTAAGGACACAGCTTATGATATCATTATTTGCAAGTTGGTTATCGGTATATGAATTGACGTTTGTTCCAACATTGATTCCGTTTTTCTTCCATTGATAAGACGGCGAAGTTCCTCCTCCTGATGCAGCCGCTGAAAATACAACTGTAGCTCCCGTGCAAATTGAAGTTCCCGAGTTGGATGAAATCACTATTGCAGCAACCTGCGTTAAACTGACAGTCATAGTGATTGAATTGCTTATGGCAGAAGCAGAAGTCACACAAACATAGTTGCTGGTAAGTGTACAGGTAAATACGTCGCCGTTGGCAATTGAAGAAGTAGTATATGTAGTGCTGTTTGTACCAATATTTACTCCGTTCTTTTTCCATTGATATGAAGGAGTGGTTCCGCCGTTAACCGGAGTTGCGGTAAATGTTACGCTTGTTCCCGGGCAAATAGTGTTACCCTGACTGGAAGTTATGCTTACAGACGGAGTGAGGCTAGCTGTAACAGACATTGTCAGCGAATTACTGTTTGCTGTGGTAGAAGTAACACATGTTTCATTGCTGGTGAGAATACATATCATAACATCACCATCGGCAATCGCTGCGGAACTATAAGTTGAGGCGCTTGTTCCAACGACAACTCCGTTTTTTTTCCATTCGTAGACGGGACCTGCTCCGCCATTTGTCGGCACAGCTGTGAACGTAACATTAGTGCCGGCACAAATTGATGTACCTGAGCCGGAAGAAGTGGTCACTGTTGGAGTAACATTGGCGTTGACCGTAATGGTAAGCGTATTACTTGTATCAACTAATGGCGATGCACAAGATGCATTGCTGGTTAGTACACATGAAACGACATCGTTATTCGCCAAAGTCGCGGATGTAAAGGTCGGACTACTTATTCCCGTGTTCGCTCCGTTTACTTTCCACTGATAGGCGGGAGTTGTGCCACCATTAACCGGTGTTGCGGTAAATGATTTTGAAGCTCCGGCGCAAATTGTATTACCTCCAGTTGTAGCAATAGTTACAGAAGGAACGACGACCGGATTAACAGTCATCGTAACAGAATTACTTGTAGCTGTGACAGGAGATGCGCAGGCGGCATTGCTTGTCATCACACAGGAAATAATATCGTTGTTTGAAAGAGTAGAAAGAGAATACGTTGCGCTGTTAGTACCTGCATTAACACCGTTCTTTTTCCATTGGTAAGACGGAGATGCGCCTCCGTTTATTGGTACTGCCGTGAATGTTACAGTTGCTCCCGCGCAGGTAGAAGTTCCGGAACCCGATGAAATTGTGACTGATGGAGTAAGCAGAGGATTAACAGTCATCGTCAATGAATTGCTTGTGCCTGTAGTTGGCGAAAAGCACCCTGCAGAGGCTGTAACGACACAGGAAATTATATCTGAATTGACGAGGGTTGACGAGCTGAATGTGGAACTATTAGTGCCGGTTGCGACACCGTTCTTTTTCCATTGATAGGAAGGAGTCGTTCCTGCATTTACCGGCACAGCTGTAAACGTAACATTTGTGCCCGCACAGAATGTGGTACCGGGATTTGCCGAAATAGTAACCGACGGTGCGAGGTTCGGATTTACTGTCATCGTGATACTATTGCTTGTCGCTGTTAGCGGCGAAGCACACAAAGCATTACTTGTCAGCACACATGAAATCACATCGCCGTTTACAAGTGTTGTAGTTGTAAATGTATTACTGTTTGTACCTGTATTAACTCCGTTTTTCTTCCATTGATAGGCAGGTGTAGATCCACCATTAACCGGAACGGCTGTAAAGGTAACACTGGCTCCGCTGCAGATAGTAGTTGATGTGGAAGCGCTGATTGAAAGTGCCGGAATTACAGTTGCATTTGCAGCATTAACGACAATGCTTTTAGTAATTGTACACGGAATCCCATCCTTTATTTCAACAATGTAGGTTCCGGGAGGAATATTAGAAAGCACACCGGCGGTTGAATTATTATACAGCCAACGGTAGGTATATGGTCCGCCGTTGCCACCGGTAACCGCTGTTACGGAAGCGCTTCCGTTTGTGCTTGTCGGGCATGTCGCGGAAGTTGAACTTGTTGTCGCATTAATCGCGGCATAACTTGCGACAGTGGCATTCAGAGTCCTGGTACATCCGCTTGCATCGGTAACAGTTATTGTATAGGCACCTGCAGGGAGGTTGCTGATAGTCCGATTTCCGACAGGATGACCCGAAGAACTTCCGGTCGATGCTCCGGTCCATGAAAGCGAATAAGGCGCCGAACCCGATGCAATATTTACAGTCAGTGAACCGGTAGAACCACCGTTACATGTACTGGTTTGTGATGCAAGAGTCAGGTTAACTTTTAAATAATTATATGAAGCGCTGGAAGTACATCCGTTAACTGTTACCGCAACGGAATAGTTACCTTCAAGAGTTGTTGTATAATTTCTATTCGTTGAACCATCGTGCCATTGATAGGTTGCCCCTGCCGGACTTGCCTGTAAAACAGCAGTACAACCGGCCGAAGTTGTTCCGGCAACAGATACAGACGGATAAGCATTGATAGTTACGGGTATTACATTCGACAGATTCGCCGAACAACCGGTAACAGAACTTGTAATCTTACAGCTATAATTATGTGTTCCCGCGGAAGCTGCACCCGGTGCATAGGTAGATGATGTGGCTCCGCTGATCGCTGTGGCGCCATCATACCAGGCATAAGTTGTAGTTCCCGGTGCTGTAGAAGAAGCCTGAAGAAAAACAGGATTTCCCTGGCAGGTGGATGTCGGAGTCAGAGCGACAATTTTACCTGTGTTCGTAACGCTTATCCTCATTACCTGATTATAAGAAGTACAACTGGCATTATAGGTGAGTTCGAGATGAGCGTCATAATCTCCGACAGGAAGAGCGCAGGTTCCGATTGTAGTATTTAAATTAATCGAAGTCTGCGTAGCCGCATTGTATGCAGGCCAGGTATAAGAAGTAAGTGAACCGCAACGAAGAGTTGTCGTATTCGCATTTGTTATGTAGAATTTATAAGATGAGCCCTGCTCAATGGGTCCCTGGTACTGGAATTGAAATGTTCCATTTTGTCCCGAAGCCACACAAACAGGACTATTTGAAGTGAATAACTGCGGACCGTTTAAATGTCCTACCATCTGCCCGGAAGTAAACCAGACTACACTACCGGGATTTACTTTGTTTCCAAGAGTGACGCTACCGACGACAGTCGGACTGTAAGTTGTCGCATCGGCATACCAGTCGTTATAAAATGGTTTTTCGGCAGTGAATAAGTTATTGTTTATGTTCTGATTAAACCATGGGCCAAGAAAACTTGCTCCTGCTCCCCATGTTGTGTATTCGGAACTGAAAATCGGACAAAAATTTGTCTGATTATTCGTCGAGCTTTGACAGAAATCAAGAAATCGGTTGAGGTAATAACCGGTATAATTTTGTCCGGCTGCAGTTCTGCTGTAAAGCGTAGCCGGGTTCAATCCATAGTAATGCAAATTAATTCTATCGACTCTTCGTTTTCCATTTGCCGTCACACCATCAATCCAGTTTGCAATTTGCTGATGAGTATAATTTGTATTCTGATTTATATAACCCAGATAAGATTCTATATAAATCTGATGTGAATGAGAGGCATTATAGTTATCCCTGATTACATCGGCATCATTAATCAGACCCTGGTAATTTAAATACTTCTGATCTCTTGTCAGGTTTTGTCCCGTACAATCATCGATTCCCGGATTCCAGAACTCATATTCAGTAACAAGCAGATCGAATTTATATGCGCAG
>CAZAON010000498.1:0-11306 GCA_964486655.1 uncultured Flavobacteriales bacterium | reverse complement strand
GCAATGGACAAATTAAAATTACAACCCGGGAAAAGATAGATGAAATAAATATTATCAATCCGGCCGGACAAACTATTTATCATTCTACTCCAAGCCGAATGCTGTCGGAAATTTCATTGCGGCTTGATAAGCCGGGAATTTATTTTGTTCAGGTTACAACGAAGGATAAGATGATGACGAGGAAAGTTGTTGTTGGGGAAAATTAAAATTCAATCATCGACCCGTTTTATCAAATATAGCGATCCAGATATCCAAAAGGAGCGATCTTCATTTGAATACTTGATTTCTTCTAATATACAAAGTTGAATGGTTTACCAATAAATTCGTTGTATATGAATTTATTTTAGTATTTTCAGCAAAGTCAGTAAAATTTAAACATGGATACTTCCACGCATTAATCTGGTAATCCTTGCAAGTAAATTCTCTAATCGATTTTTTTAAGTAAAATTTTATTAAGCATTCTAGATAAAAAATAATGGCATGAAAAATTTAGCAAATAAAATAATCAGCTTTGTGACAATGTTCGTTTTGTTCACTTTGATCAGCAATGGACAGACAAACGTAAGCGGGGGAATCTATACCAATACTATATGGACTGTGGCAAATAGTCCATATATAATTTTGGATACCGTTGTGGTTTTTCCGGGAGTAACTCTCACTATCGAACCCGGGGTAACAGTAAAATTCAATCCAGGTAAACAAATTGAAATTAGACAGGGTGAATTAATTGCAATGGGAACTGCCTCTGATTCAATAACATTTACAAGTAATTCTTCCACTCCAATGCTAGCGGATTATTATGGAATATATCTTAACAGTCAACTTCATGGTGAATTTTCTTATTGTAATTTTTATTACTCATCGAATGGTATAAATGTATATTCAGGCACCGGAAACGATACTGTAAAAATTGAACACTCTAATTTCCGGTTAAACAATATAGGAGTAACCATTAATACGCGATTTATGAATATTTCGGAATGTGATTTCTTTTATAATAATTATGGCTTAGATGTATACGTCTTAGCGGGGACAATTAAGAATTGCCGTGCCATTAATAATCAAACTGGTATGGATGTGAACGGAGGTCCAACTGTTCGAAACTGTATTATCGATTCTAATAGTGTATCTGGGCTAATTGTAGGTTCTGAGGATTCCATTTACATAAATCAAATTAAATATAATGGAATTGGAATTAGATGTACAGGTCATCAGTCGTCGGGTCTAACTTATGTCTTTCAAAATGAAATTGAAAATAATCAGATTGGCATCCAGCTTGAATCGAATGGATCTCGAATCTATTGTAATAAAATATGCTCAAATAGTTTATATGATTTAAATTATACTTATACCACTAATTTGAATTGTATAGAAAATAATTATTGGTGCACCACCGATTCTTTAACTACGAGTGCAGTTATTAATGATGGGTATGATAACGCAAGTTTGGGGCTTTTAGATTTTATGCCTATAGACACGACGAATTGTTATATTACCGGTTGCAATATCATAATCTCAGTTTATATAACGAATGCATCATGCGATACATGCGCTGATGGTCATGCGACTGCAAACGTCTTAAATGCTTTTTCACCTTTTACTTACACATGGAATACATCTCCTTTACAAACTACACAGACTGCGACCGGACTGACAACAGGAAATTATACAGTTTGTATATCAGATGCAAATGGATGCACAGCATGTGCTACGATTTTTGTAGACTCAACAAATTGTACGGGGTTTTCAGTAATTGCTGCTGCTTCTAATTCAAGTTGTACTGCTTGTCTAGATGGAAATGCATGGGCCTTAATATCCGGCGGCAATCCGCCGTATAACTATACCTGGTATGCATCACCAATGCAATATACTGATACAGCAATTGGACTTGCACAGGGGAATTACAGCGTTTGTGTTTCAGATATATATGGTTGTGTGGCATGTGATTCTGTGACTGTTTACTCAGGAAATTGTTCAGCGCATTTCAATATTTACCCAGATACTATTCCTCATCATTACTTTGCTGTGAATATGGCCTCAGGTATTTTCCCGTTGAGTTATTCCTGGGATTGGGGTGACGGATCTGTACAGGACACGATTCCGTACCCTTCTCATACCTATGCTTCTGCAGGTTTTTACACTGTTTGTCTTTCTATAGTTGATTCTGGTGGATGCACGAATACATTTTGCCAGGGTTTTTATATGATGAGGAATAATAACCCAATGATAGTTTTGAATGTTTTACCTGCACTTCAAACCGGAATATCTGAAAGTAAAATGAAATCAATTATTGCCATTTATCCAAACCCTGTTTCAGAAATTTTGAATTATGTTTTTCCCGAAAATTTAAACACAAATATTAAAATTTATAATCTAACCGGAGAAATGGAAATTGAAAAATTGATTAAATCTAATACGGGTAATATTGATGTGTCTATTTTAGCGGAAGGTTTATATATTTTGGAAATAAATATAGATAATAAAATATCCAGAGTAAAATTTATGAAGCAATAAAAAACCAACTTCCTCGAAAATTTCAAGTTACACTTTAACAAAACTTGCCGACCTGTTAAGCGGCTTTCGAAAATGTGAGCTTAGTTTGAGTTTGTGTGTGAGAGCGCAGTGCACACTTGCAATTTGTAATCAAATTGAATTTACTCCCCCAGATGTCTTATTTTCGAACAAGTTTAAAGCAGATTCAGTGGAGAATACAGAATCAGAAACAGTGAGAATCAGAAACAGAGAAGAATACAGAAACAGAAACAGAGAGAGGGCAGTGTTGCCACTCTTTCTCGCACTGTATTCTTGCACTGAGCTTTGCTCTCCTTCTCGAAAAAAGTTCGAACCAATTAGAAGCCGATTTGCTAAAAATCAGCGAATTAAAGCCATTATTCGAAGATTGGGTAAGGAGTAAAAGGCACACGGACCATAATGCTTAAACCAAAGAAGGAGTATTGCCCACCAAGCCTTGAACCTGATATATGAGGAAGAGAAATTATTGATTTCTTCTAAAACCAATTTTAGGCTATCAATTCAAATTGCGATACTCCTTTGGTGTATAACCAACCTGTTGTTTGAATAGCCGTGTAAAATGTTGAGGATATTTGAATCCTAATTCATGGGCTATTTCATTCACACTTTTAGTCCCTTCAAATATTTTGTTTTTGGCAGTATCTATAATTTTATCCTGGATGTATTCCTTGGCTGTCTTGCCTGTTTCTTTTTTTATCAGGTCACCAAAATAGTTCGAAGATAAATTTAACTCATCCGCACAATAAGCAACAGAAGGTAATCCGACTTCCTGCGGCTTATCAGAAGTGAAATAATCATTCAGCAAATTTTCAAACCTTTCTAATATTCCTTTATTGACATTATCTCTTGTAATAAATTGACGATCATAAAAGCGTTCACAGTAATTTAGAAAAAGCTCAATGTTTGAAGTGATTAGTTTTTTGCTATGCTTGTCAATTCCATGTTGCAATTCAAAATTTATTTTTGAAAAACAATCAAGCACTACCTGCCTTTCTCTTTCTGATAAATGCAATGCTTCACTTGAGTTATAACCAAAAAAACTATATTCATGGATGCTTTTTGTCAGCGAAGTACCTCGTATCAAATCTGGATGAAAAACTAATGCGTGACCTTTGGGTTGATAAACTTCACCGGTATTTTCAATTTCCATTACCTGGCCCGGAGAAACAAAAACCAGAGTTCCCTCCTGGTAATCATAATAGTTTTTCCCATACTTAATATCTCCGCATTTTACTTCTTTGAGGAATATGCAATACAGGCCATAATTGATTTTCACATTTCCTTTTTCACCCCAGGTACGTGGGTTTGCATTTGAAAAATCAATTACACTAACCAACGGATTCAATGTCGGCTGATTGTTTAATGCATTGTATTCGCTTACTGTATCAAACCTGAATAACTGGCTCATTTTTTTATTGTTTTTACAATGCAAAATTAAGCATTAGAAAGTCCTGTTTTACGATTCATTTGACCAATCAGTAAAAATGGTAGATAATCCCGTAATCCATATACCAGATACTCCCATATAACTCCGGTAATTTGCAGTCATAAACAAATAAGCAATGGAAAAAGTAAAATTAAACAACGGAGTAGAAATGCCAATTTTAGGTTTTGGTGTCATGCAAATTATGGGAGCAGAATGTGAAACAGCAGTACTAAATGCTATCGAAGCAGGGTATCGTTTATTTGATACGGCTGAGCTCTATGGAAATGAACAAGCTGTAGGAAATGCTATTAAGAAAAGTGGTATTGCCAGAGAGGAATTGTTTATCACCACTAAATTTGGAAGCAAGGAAGCTGGATACGAAAAGACAAAAGCTGCCTTTCAAAAATCTCTTAAAGCACTACAGCTTGACTATATTGACCTTTATCTAATACACCAGCCCTTTGGAGATATCTTCGGTTCATGGCGAGCTATGCAGGAACTATACAAGGAAGGAAAAATTAAGGCAATTGGTGTTTGCAATTTTTTACCGGACAGGTTAATGGATTTAATTGCAAATAGTGGATTCGTACCTGCTATTAACCAGATTGAAACACATCCATTCAATCAGCAACATGAAACGCAAAAATTTCTACAAGACAATAATGTGCAGATTGAAGCCTGGGGCCCATTCGCTGAAGGAATGAATGGTGTATTTACTAACGAAGTACTAACCGCAATTGGAACAAAGTACAATAAAACAGTTGCACAGGTGATTCTTCGCTGGTTAACCCAAAGGGGGATAGTTGCAATTCCAAAGTCGATACGTAAGGAAAGAATGATTGAAAACATCAACATTTTTGATTTTAAATTAGCTGATGAAGACATGCAAAGTATACAAACATTAGATACTAAGAACAGTCTGCTCTTTAGTCATCGTGACCCTGCCATTGTAAAATGGATGAGTGAATACGGGTGGTTAAATCAATAAAAAATTTAAAGCCATTATTAAATCGTAATCATATGGATAAGGAAATAAACGAGAGTAAAAAAAGTCTTAACAGACGAAGCCTTCTTAAGTCCGGACTTCTGTTAGCAGGCGCAGCATTGTTGCCCTTGCCATTTAAAGTATCGGCAAACACAAACCGAGAAAGCCCAAATAATAATTCTGTTGCAACAATGGGTAGACGAAAACTCGGCTCACTTGAAGTTTCCAGCATAGGTATCGGTGTACAAAACATGAGCCGTACCTATCAAATGACAATTCCGACACGTTCCGAAATGCACAAAATTATTCGTGCTGCCTTTGATAATGGAGTTACACTATTCGATGCAGCAGAGGCATACGGTCCATTCGAGGTAGAAAAAATATTAGGAGAGGCTACTGAATCGTTCCGGAATAATATTGCTATCGAAACAAAATTTGGATGGAACATTGACCAACAGACAGGTAAACGATTGCCCGGATTAAACAGTAATCCGCAACACATTAAAATTGTTGTCGAGGGTATGCTGAAACGACTTCGTACAGACCGGATAGATTTATTGTATCAGCATCGTGTTGACCCGCAAGTACCAATTGAAGATGTAGCAGGCGCAATAAAGGATTTGATTAAGGAAGGTAAGGTTTTACATTACGGTCTGTCTGAACCAGGACCTCAAACGGTAAGACGGGCGCATTCAACACATCCTGTTACGGCTGTTCAGAATGAATACTCTTTATTGTGGAGAGGCCCGGAAGAAAAAATCATTCCACTTTGCGAAGAACTTGGAATTGGCTTCGTTGCATGGAGTCCTCTAGGTGTCGGTTTTTTGACCGGAGCGATTGATGCGAACACAAGGTTTGCTGAAGGAGATATTCGTGGGATTGAATCACGATTCTCTCCGGAGAATCTTCCAAACAATTTAGCTCTTGTAGAATTATTAAAAAAATGGAGTCTGCAAAAGCAAGCAACACCTGCACAGATTTCACTTGCATGGTTATTACATCAAAAACCATGGATTGTTCCAATACCAGGCACGACGCAAATGGCTCACATGTTAGAAAATACGAGTTCAAATTCTGTAAAGTTTACGTCTGATGAATTGAAAGAATTTAATACGCAATTAGCAGCTATTAAAATTACAGGTGCAAGATTACCGGATGCTGTATTACAATATTCAGGAGTAGAAGCACCAATGAAAAAATAGAATTTATAATTTATAAAAATGCAAAAGAGAAAATTAGGTAGCAGAGACTTAGAAGTTTCTGCATTAGGTTTAGGTTGCATGGGTTTAAGTTTCGGTTATGGCCCTGCGACTGATAAACAGGAAGCCATTAAACTAATTCGAAAAGCGGTTGAAAAAGGAGTTACATTTTTTGATACAGCAGAAGTTTATGGACCATTTAGCAATGAAGAACTTGTAGGTGAAGCATTGAGTCCATTCAAAGGACAGGTTGTAATTGCGACTAAGTTCGGATTTAAGCCCAATGCTGACGGAAGTGGAAAATGGAATGAATTGGATAGTAGTCCCAAACACATTAAAGAAGTTGCGGAAGCATCACTCAAACGGCTCAACATCGATGCAATTGATTTATTCTATCAGCATCGTGTTGATACAAATATCCCGATTGAAGAAGTTGCAGGAGCAGTGAAGGAATTAATCAAAGAGGGTAAAGTAAAACACTTTGGACTTTCGGAGGCCGGAGTGAATACGATTCGCAAAGCGCATAGTGTACAGCCTGTCGCCGCACTTCAAAGTGAATACTCATTGTTTTTTCGCGAACCTGAAAAGGAAATCATCCCGACGCTGGAAGAATTAGGAATTGGCTTTGTTCCTTTTAGTCCTTTAGGAAAGGGATTTCTTACAGGCGCTATCAATGTAGACACAAAATTTGATTCTTCTGATTTCAGGAATATTGTACCTCGTTTTTCAGAAGAGAACAGAAAGGTCAATCAGGCATTGGTTGATTTATTAAAGGGGATTGCTATTGAAAAAAACTGTACCCCAGCTCAACTTGCATTGGCCTGGCTATTGGCTCAGAAACCCTGGATTGTGCCAATACCTGGAACAACCAAAGTGAATCGCTTGCAGGAAAATATAGATGCTGTTTCGGTCGAACTTACGAGTGAGGATTTATTCCAAATTGAATCAGCTACTTCAAAACTTACGATTCATGGTGAACGATATCCACAGAACTTACAAAACATGGTAGGCAAATAATAAAAATGAAAAGAACAATTATTTTTCTGACCGGTTACTGATACGGAATATATCAATTAGTTCTTTAAAAATTTATCGCTGCAATCCCTATTGAATTTCATTTACTCCTTTGAAAGGGTCTTTAAGGCAACATAAGAAAAAATTGGAAAAAGTTCGAACCGAAAAGTTGAGCCCTTCTTTTCAATTCATCATTCAGCTTCACAAGCAATTACAAAATGGAGAAAAGAGAAAAGGCCAGCGAAATGCTGGCCTTCTTGAATTGGCTCTCCTTCTTGACGAATGTTGCAGCCGGTTTGAGTGGTGATATATAACACCTAAAATTTGATAAAAATCATTTTTAGTTTTTGTGAATTTCAAATTGGAGGATTGTCATAGTAATTCTAAATTCGATAGTGTTCCTTTAGCAAAATTCACTACGTTCCAGTTTTTAAATGTTTTCTTGTAACTATTCGACAGATATCTTAACTTTCACCTTGTTAACCACTATTTTCACCATATTCGTGATAAATCGATAGCTATTCTAACCAGTTCTCCATGGACATTAGTAATTTCCAAATATTCATAGCTTTTGTATGAATTTTATATTATGACTAAAAATTTATTACTCCTTTCGCTTGCTATTTTAATTCAATCTGCAACTAACGCCCAAATCTGGCAAGCGGTATCTCCATACCCGGATCCTTCTATTACCCGGGCTTCAGTGGTTGATTCGCTGCATATTCGTGCGCTTGGAAAAAGTAATACATTTCACTATACCAATGATGGTGGCGCCTTATGGACAAAGGTTAATTTGCCCCAGAATAATTATAACGACATCCACTTCATCGATGCGAACAACGGCTGGATATCTTCTGATTCCGGCCTCATGCATACGACCAATGGGGGACAGTTGTTTACTCCCATTTCACAAGTATCCGGAAGGATCGTTCAAATTTACTTCCCGGATCATTTGCATGGAAAAGCGTTGATGAGGGGTTTAATTAACGATTCTATTCTAATAACAAATGACAGCGGAAATTCTTGGAGCGCGTATAGTCTAGGGTCGACAAGTTTCACTCGCAGATTTTACTTTACGTCTCCCTATACAGCATGGATGATTGTTATGGCTGATATCTATAAATCCACAGATGGTGGCATTACCTGGACTCAGCAGGTTCTGCCTTCGAATATAGGCTCATCGCTGAACCATAAAAGTGGAGTCTTCTTTCTCGATTCATTGCAAGGATGGATTTCAGGACTGGATTCGGTGATGCATACAATCGATGGTGGACAAACATGGACATGCATTTCACATATATTTTATGGAAGCATCGTCTTTCGCGATTCATTGAACGGCGTCGTTGAAAATTTATACCAAGTTTCCTCAACGCATGATGGAGGATATACCTGGACTATAGCCGATCTGTTTGATGCTAATCTACAATATTCAGGAGAAATTGAATTGAGTGTGTCCGACAATATGTTTTTTGTTAACGGGAATGGGTATGTATTGAAATCTCCTGACGGTGAGAACTGGGATCGATTGGCCTACAATTCGTTTCCTTCGACCCTTTCTGCTTATTATTCTTATATGTCTCCGAAACTTTCATTTACTTCAAGACAAAAAGGAATGTTTAAAAGTGGCACAGTGGCTGGACCACCAATAGGCACAAATGATGTTTATGTCACCGTGGACAGCGGGAACACCTGGAAAAATATTCACCTTGCGATTAACACTCCGGGGATACAGTTATTGAACGATACGCTCTGGTTTGCATGGGCCTATACTCATATAAACTATGAAACGACTTTATATAGATCAACCGATAATTTTAATACGACACCCCAGTTCATTTCTTCAATGATTGGTCCGGCAGTATTTTATTTTACGGATTCAATGCATGGTGTTTCCTACTGGAATTCAAGTGATACACTTAAATATACACTCGATGGAGGATTTAGTTGGTTCAATTCTAACCTTGTATTGCTACAGGGAAAAAGTATAACTAACTTTGTTTTTGTGGATACACAAAATGGATGGGGTTGGGGACACGACATATTCAGGACATATGATGGCGGCATGTCATGGACCCAAATTTACACTAACACAGTACAATTTTCAGAAATTTCCAAAGTATATTTTACGAATACTTCCAAAGGTTATTATATAATGACGTTTCCAAATGATACAACAACTTTATATCAAACTTCAGACGGAGGTGTCACCTGGACTCCGCAATATTTTCCGTATTCGGTGTGGGACATGCATTTCGTCGATTCATTGCATGGTTGGCTGGCAACGCATCAGGGAGTATATTATACATCAGATGGGTTGAATACATTTAGCAGCCAGGACAACCACTCGATTGAATTCCTTTCATTTTATGACAATGCCCATGGCTATGCGTCATCAAACTATTTGTTATTATATACCGATCAGATAAGCAATGGAAGTGATGAGAAATCCAACCGGACTGAAATTGTTATATTCCCAAACCCGGCGACCAATTCCACATTTATTAAAGCGAATAAAATAATTGAATCAGTGATCATGTATGACATGCAGGGAATCTTGGTCAAGAGAGTAAAAGCAATCAAGAATAAGTCGATGGAAATAAATTTAAACTTGAAAAGCGGGGTATATATCATTTCAATATTCTTTCAAGACCATTCGAATTGCATTAAGAAGTTAGTCGTAGATTGAAAATTCATTTAATATATCAAGGGCCAAATGCGAGTTATTGTGTAAATGAATTGTTTGGTTAGAATACTTCAGATAATTTTCAATATCTCGAGCGACATGAATTTTTGAGTCGGATTTAAATGTCTAATATTTATTTGATAATTTCATTAGAAGTTAGACCTGGTTTTAGTTCCGATTTGTCTACTTTTCTAAAGGTGGTTTATTAAGATTTGAAATCATTTTGTAAAGCATCTTTGAAATTTCTTCCAGTTCACTTTCAATTTCAGGAAATTTTATTTTGAATTTAATTGCTACTGCATCTAATGCAGAAGAACATTCGAACGCTGATCCGCGCGAAATGAAAAAAAAGTTTTTTCGATCTGCTTTACTAAATCGACTACTCCCTTCTGCAATGTTTAATATTATACTATTCGAAGCTCTCCGCAATTGATCTTCAATTTTCCGATCCAGATTCTTTATTGATAGAACTTTGGTATCGATCTCATTATACACATGCAAGGCTTTTTAATAAACAGTTAGTTGTTTGAATTCCATTTTACAAATTTGGAATTTGGAGGGAAAGGTCGCAACCAATATATGCGGGTGATTGGTTTGTGATTGAGAGTTGATATGAATTGAGAACTTTCATCAAATAATTCAGTGCGAAGAGAACAGTCAAAAACAGAAACAGTGCAAGTGAGCAGTGTTACCACTGTTCTCTTGCACTGTTTCTTGCACTGAGCAACGCTCTCCCTCCTGGGCTCGTCCCGAGGCTTCGGGACAGGGACCCTCTGATTATCGACATTTTTGAATTATATCATTCACTTTTGTTTCGTCATTGATCAGGCTCTGAATAAATTTCCTACTCTTCATTCTTTTTATAAATTTTTCAAGCCTTCGGGCGTGTTCAATTTATCACATTCAAAACACTTTATTAAATGCCAATCCGATGCCCGAACGGTGAAAGATTTCTCAAATAAATGGTTGTTATGATGGCTAACTCTTTCTTCAACATTTTTGGACTCCCCTATATAATACTGATCAATTTTTTCACTGTAAATAATGTATACAAAGTGTGGCATCCTGCAAAAGTGGATTCTTTGCTTTCCAATTACAACCGCATTTATGATTTTGATTATTTTAGAATAGAGAAAGAGAATCAGAAACAGAGAGAGAACAGTGAAGAAACAGTGGCAGAAACAGTGAGAAACAGAAACAGTGAAGAATACAGAATCAGAAACAGAAACAGAAACAGAAAGAGAAAGAGAACAGTGCAGAAACAGAAACAGTGCAAGAGAACAGTGTTACCACTGTTTCTCGCACTGTATTCTTGCACTGAGCTTTGCTCCCCTTCTCGAAAAAAGTTCGAACCAATTGGAAGCCGATTTGCTTAAAATCAGCGAATTAAAGTCATTATTCGAAGATTGGGTCAGGATTAAGCGGCAGTCGGACCAGAAAATCTAAATCACCAATCCTGTATTGCCA
>CAZAON010000497.1:0-4592 GCA_964486655.1 uncultured Flavobacteriales bacterium | reverse complement strand
GAATGCTCGCTTCGCATAATCTCAACCTGCTTGACGAGATAATTGCTGTCAAGTGCTTTTAATGAATCCAAATTCCTGTATGAAATAACAGAAAATGAATCGTCGGCCCAGATAACCGGAATCGTGTTGTTGTTGCTGATTACATTCGACAGAAAATTAATATCACTGTTCATTTCCGTCATATCGGCCAAACGACGGGTCGCTTCAGCCCATAACTCTATCTTCTTCCGCTCTTCCTCCGACAGCTTTTTAACAAGCCTGTTGGTGTACCAAAGAGAAGCACTGCCGATCAGTAAAGCGGCAATCAATAATAAAATTTTCCAGCGTTGCTTTTGAGTGTAAATATTCACTGTCGACCTTTATATAGGCAATCAGGACCGGGCCTGACCGTATATTCGGCAAAGATGAAAGAATTTAATCAATCTGAAAAGTTCCCGCAATTATTCTGCCGACCAGTCGATTTGCATCTCCTCGGTTTTTTTCTTTTGCTGTGGAACCTGCACAGATTGCTGATTCTTATATAGTCCGAATTCCTTTTTTAATATTCCTTTTAAATTCTGCTTTTCAGCAGCAATATCGTTTTTGATCTTTTTACCGGCAGCCTTATGATCGTATGCGAAGCTGGGGTCCATAACCGGACCTTTCATGCTGAGAAATAACTTGGTACGACCTAATCCATCGTCTTCCACCTCACCAAATTCAGTCATATTGCTTTTCATCTTTTTTCCTAAAACTTCTGAAAGCAGCATTTCAATATGATAATCCACTATGTTATCGAAATCATGCGTTCCATTACCCGAAATGTTCATTGCCGAAGAGTTAATGGTCATATTCGGAATGTAAATTTTCCTGTCCGAAATAGACACCGTATTCTTCAGTGTTGAGAAACGAATATGATCAAGATCAGACACATGAATATATTTCCCGATCGCATGAATAGGCGCGAAGTTATTCAACTCACCATTGTCAATGGTAATATTCGCAGTCGACTTAACGCTTTTCGAATTCAAAGTAAGATCATTTGACCATTTGGAAGTAAACTGCACATCGGCCGAAAGTCGTCCCTTCAGATTCTTATCAGTCATTGTTTGCTGATCGAAGTTTTCCATCTCGAAAAACAATCTCGTTATATCTACATTCGAACATTTTACGTCATAACTCATGGTAAGGCTGTCACGGCGTGAGGCATTGATCATTCCGTCCATGTACAAATTCCCACCCATCGATGCAAACTGAAGGTTATTTCCGCTGATTACCTGATTGTTCAGATTGACACCTCCGCTTATCTTCTCTGCACTGAATCTCCTGAATGTAAGTCTGCCGATTTCCACGTCCAGTTTGCAGACAAGGCGCGGATTAAATTTCATGAGATAACTCGTATCGCCGGAACTGGCTGCTGATTTGTTAACGAGCAATTCATCGAGATCAACGACGGAAGAATTCAAACGTGCCTGCAAATCGCCGGGCTGCCCGGGAATAAGAAGGAAAGAAATAAAATTCCTGAAGACTCCGCCTAATCTGAAATCGGTTGATGAAACCTTTCCTTTGAAATCTTTTATATATACATCGTTATTATGCAATGAAAAATTACCGCTCATTCCGGAAAACACAAGCGGATTGTTCTTCAATCGGAAATTAACATTCTTAACATCAACATCACCTGAAGCGGTGATCTTATACAAGTCGCCACGTTTTACATTAGACAACTCTCTGACTTTTCCTGAATATGAAATGTTCATTGCCATATCGCCTGAAAGAGATTCGATGGTATCCGCATTCAGTAAAGGACGCAACTCACTCAGATTAAGCTGAGTTTTCGCAGTCATTGACAGATAGGCGTCGGGAAGATCGCTGAGCTTAATACTTGCCGTAATTTTATGTCCGCCGAGATAAGCAGTCAGTGAAGGAATATTCAGATCACCCTTTTTTGTTTTACCCGAATACGTGTAATTTCCCGAGAGATTAATCTTATCTAATGAAGTTTCATCACTTTCAATACTTGCATCTTTTAGTTTGAAATCGATTTTGACATCGGGATTTTTCCTCTGACTAATGTTACCTTTTACAAGAGAGGAAAAAACAAATTCACCTTTACTTTTATATTTCTGTTGAATCGATGCGGTTAAGTCGGGAGGAATCACTGCCATCAGCTTACGCATATCAGTTCCATCGCTCTTTATGGCTATATCGAGCAACAGGTCTTTATCCGTATCGGTCACTTTACCATTGACTAAAAACTTTATGCCGCCGATAATTACGCTTCCGTTTTCAAACCGGTATATTCCTTGTTTTGTATTAACAGTGAGCAATGTGTTTAACGAAACTTCTTTATGATCAACGTAATTTCGTGAACCGACAATTATTCGGTCAACAAAAAGATCACCCTGGGTATTTACGGAGAATTGATCCCCTTGTATTTTTACGGCGAGCACACCTGACTTAGATAACAATCCGTAATACTCCTCACTTTTTTTGTCGGAGTATTTAACATAAACATTTTTCAATCCGATTTTCTGCAAATCGAGTGCAGAAGTAGTTGTGGAGTCATCCGGTTTTTTCCAGAAATGATAATTGCCTTTACCATTACCGTCAATTTTAATATTGGTAAATCCATCGGTTACCAGTATCTTCTTTACACTGATATTATTACTGAACATTCCCATCACATTAAAGAGAAGAGAAATTCGTTTCGAATAAAGCAGAGTATCTTTTTTTTCTGAAAGTGTAACCTCGTCGATTACGACATTTTTCAGATCAAATGAAGCGTAAGGAAAATGCCTGATTACTGAAAAGTCAAATTCTTCTACAGCAATTCGGGTGTCGACTCTTTTATTAAGCTCAGTTACAATTAACTGCTTAACTTCTTTTTCATAAAAAACACCCACCAGGACTCCCATTACGAGGAGTAATAAAATTGTAATACCCGTTATTTTTAAGAAAATCCGCAGGATGTGTTTGACTAACATCTGGGGTTAAACGGTAAGAATGGGGAAAATGTTTTATGAATTAAAAATAGGACTAAGGACTAAGGACTAAGGATTAAGGACTAAGGACAAAGGACAAAGGACAAAGATCTAACATCAGGAAGAATAGTAATAGAATAGTAAAAAAACAAAGGAGGCATCGAGAATCGACTTTGGCCTCCTTTGTCCTTAATCCTTAGTCCTACAAAATTGAGAACCTCCTCGACACTTCCTCCCAATTCACCACATTCCACCATGCGCTCAGGTAGTCGGGGCGACGGTTCTGGTAATTGAGGTAGTATGCATGTTCCCATACATCGCAACCCATGACGATACCGCCTTTAGTTTCGGCGATGTCCATGAGGGGATTGTCCTGGTTAGGGGTTGAAGTGATGGCAAGTTTTTTATCGGCACCAACGATTAACCAGGCCCAGCCGCTACCGAAGCGACCTACGCCTGCAGCGTTGAATTTGGTTTTGAATTCTTCGAAACTACCGAAAGCGGAGTTAATAGCCTCTCCGAGTTTTCCGGCCGGAGCACCACCGCCACCCGGTTTCATGATTGTCCAGAACATTGCATGGTTATAATGACCACCGCCATTGTTGCGGACAGGAGCAGGGTATTTTGAGATATTGCGGCAGATCTCTTCGATAGAAAGATTTGCAGCATCTGTATTTGCGATTGCATTATTCAGATTCGTCACGTAAGCCTGGTGATGCTTGCCATGATGAATCTCCATTGTACGTGCGTCAATATGTGGTTCTAATGCATTGAATGCATAAGGAAGTGCGGGTAGTTCGAATGCCATAATTCTTTTGTTTTATTTATTTGACTGTAAAGTTAGGGGCAAATTACGAATTACGAATTACTTGTGGTGAGCTTGTCGAATTACGAATTACGAATCAATTGTAAATTAATCAATTACGAATTTTGCAGAATGGTTAGCATAAAGTTGCTTGTCCTTTAAGTAATTCGTCATTCGCCATAATTTGTTTTATGCAGTTTTGCGACCAAAAACCCATTCACTGATCCAACGATGAATCCGGCCAATACATCACTAAAGAAATGATTCCCTGAGTTGTATCTGAAATAACCCGTGAGCAGAGGCGGTGCTGCTGCTGCAAACCATGTCCAGTCATATTTCGGTCCGTAAACGCCCGATGCAATGGCGGCCATGTAAAAAGTTGCAGCAGCAGTCATGGCGGTGTGGCCGGAGAAGAAGGAGCAGTTCGCATCTGAAGTCAGCTTCCGACTCATTGGAACATCAGGATTGTATACAAATGGCCTCGCACGGTCGATCAGGCCTTTTACAAAACTTACTTCGGCTCCGGTTAATGCTAATGTCTGAACATAAATCAGAGCCTTGACCTCAAAGTCTTCCCGCATCTTACTGTCGATGAAAAGCAATGCCGGAGCTATCATAGAACCTGTTAAAAGGTAGTCGCTGGCCTTTGCGCTTGAGGCAGAATTGTGATAAACGGCCGATCGGTCGAACTTATTTATATTATTAATATTGAGGTTTTGAACTTTTTCTACAGTCAAAGGTGGTTTATGATTGTATAAAGACTTGGCTCCGATCGTGGCAGGAATCAATAATCCGGTTGCGATGTAGTCGCCGGGCGAGGATAG
>CAZAON010000496.1:0-16724 GCA_964486655.1 uncultured Flavobacteriales bacterium | reverse complement strand
GGGTATAGAACAATTCAAAAAAATCAGAAAGAAGTATCTGATCTACACGGATTTTGAGTAGGTCTTATTCGGGTAAAGATTTTTACATCTTTATTGTGTCAGGCAATCAATTAAGCCTGATGAGCGTTCTCAGTAATTTTTGCATCTCTGCGTCCCGGATAAACTTTTAAAGCCTCCTCCAGGCATTTAATAGCTTTCTTAAGATCATTTTGATTCAGAACGTAGGCAATACGAACTTCATCAATTCCCAGGTCAGGGTGCGAATAGAAACCTGTTGCCGGTGCAAGCATCACCGTTTCGTTTTCGTAAGAGAATTTTTCAAGCAACCACTGGCAAAACTTATCTGAATTATCGATTGGGAGTCGGGCAATGCAATAGAATGCTCCGCTCGGTGAAGGGCAAAAAACACCTTCAATGCTGTTGAGAGATTTTACAACATAGTCTCTTCGATTTACATATTCCGTAATCACTTTTTCAAAATACGAATCGGGTGTATCGATAGCGGCTTCGGCTGCATATTGTCCGAATGTAGGCGGACTAAGTCTGGCCTGAGCAAATTTCAGAGCCGTAGCCATAAGATCTTTGTTTCTTGACACAAGAGCTCCGATTCTGGCGCCACATGCGCTGTATCGCTTGGAAATGGAATCGAGCATGATTACATTCTGTTCGATGCCTTCAAGTGAAAGAGCGGAGATGAATTTTTTTCCGTCATAGGCAAATTCGCGATAAACTTCATCGGAGAAAAGCCACAGGTCATATTTCTTTACAAGTTCTTTGAGTTTATTCATCTCATCAGCCGTATAGAGATATCCTGTCGGATTAGACGGATTGCAGATCATGATTCCTTTAGTCGCGGGAGTGATCAGTTTTTCAAATTCGCTGATGGGAGGGAGTGCGAAGCCTGTTTCAATTGTTGAACGAATAGGAACGACTTTCACATTCGCCTGTGTTGAAAAGCCGTTGTAGTTTGCATAATACGGTTCGGCAATGAGAAGTTCATCACCGGGATCCATGCAACTGTTCATAGCTATGGCGATTGCTTCTGATCCTCCTGTTGTAACGATAAGGTCAGTATAATCAATATTTATATTGAAACGGCTATAATAAGTAACCAGTTTCTTGCGGTACGATTCAGTGCCGGCCGAATGAGAGTATTCGACTATCTTATAAGGAAAAGTGTGAATGGCATTGAGCATTGTTTCGGGCGTCTCAATGTCGGGCTGCCCGATGTTTAGATGATAAATTTTCTTGCCTTCTTTTTTAGCTTTTTCAGCGAATGGGACAAGTTTGCGGATCGGGGAGGGCGGCATTTCACGGCCCTTACGTGAAGTTTTAGGCATTTTAATATTTTGCAGACTGATACGAAATAAGAAACCCTCCTTTTTGGGGAGGGTTTCAAATGTACGATAAATACTATTAATGTTTATGATCGTCAGGGGTTACTGCCGGATTTGCTGTTGCCGGAGGAGCTTCAACATTTCCTTTAAGGTGCAGTACTTTTTGGCCTGATTTAGCATTAGACGTGATAGTTACAGTTTTGTCCTGCATACCCATCTTGCCAGTAGAGTTAAATACTACGTGAATTTTACCTTTTGCTCCTTTAGCAATCGGCTCTTTTGGCCATTCAGGAACAGTACAGCCGCATGAACCATGAGCTTCACTGATGATCAAAGGCTCTTTACCTGTATTGGTAAAAGTAAAATCATAAGTAACATTATCACCTTGTTTAATTGTTCCGAAATCGTATTGTTCGAATTCGAACTTCATTTCAGGAGCATTTTTGTTTTCAACTGCGGCCGGAGCTGCAGCGCCCGCAGGTGCTATTGTAGCAGGAGCTTTACCGTCTTGTGCATTAGCTGCCACGATAAAGAGGCAGAGTCCGAGGGCTAAAATTGTCTTTTTCATTATTTGATTTTGGGTTTAGTTTTTAGGAGTGTCTTTTACCGGTTCTTCAGGTGATTTCTCAACTGTACCTTTGATGTGTATGATATACGGATTCTGAATAGCATTTGAAGTAAGGGTTACAGTTTTGTCCTGAATTCCCATTTTACCGGTACTGTTAAATGTTACTTTTATAATACCTGACTGACCTTTCAGAATTGGTTGTTGAGGATAGGTAGGTACTGTACATCCGCAAGATCCTTCAGCTTTTGAAATGATTAAAGGCTCGGTACCGTTATTCGTAAATTTGAATTCATGAGTTACAGATTCGCCTTGTTTAATTGTACCGAAGTTGTATTCCTCTTCAGCAAATTTAAAGCTGGCCTGGTTCGTATTAACATTGCCAACGTTGTCTAATGTCTTTTTTTCCTGTGCAAATGAGGCTACACTGCTGAAAAGAAGAAGGGATAATGCAATTGTTTTGATTTTCATAGTTTTTATTATTTAGTATTTTCGAGGGGTAACCCGCTTGATTTTTTGAGTGGAACAGCTTCAGTGCTTTCGTCTGTTGCTTCAACCAATCCTTTTATGGTTAAAACTTTTGTTTCAGTTTTTGCATTTGAAGTAATGGTAACGGTTTTAGTAAAAGCACCTACTCGTTTAGTATCATAATGAACTTTTATGATTCCGGTCTGGCCTTTCATGATTGGCTCTTTAGGGTAGGTTGGAACTGTGCATCCGCAACTTCCTTTGGCATTTGAGATGATAAGTGGATCTTTTCCCGTATTTTTAAATTTGAATTCGCATGAACCATCGGCACCTTGTTTAATCGTGCCATAATCATGAAGTTCACTTTCAAAGGCGATTTCGGGAGAATTCGGATTGTCCTGCTTTACTTCCGCTTTTGGGGCAGCAGATCCTTCCTGGGCCTGGGCCGGAATAGAAAGTGTTAATGCGATAAAGCAACTTGCAATTAAGTATGTGAATTTTTTCATAGGTTTTTTTTCAAATGTATGCAATTCGAATCCTTGTACGGAAACTCTTGCCAAAAGTAGATGAAATCCTATGAAGGCAGTATGAATTTAACCTGTAGAAAACATGGAGGAATTTTAACAAGCCAATTCCCCAAATTCATACAAAGCACAGAAAGATAAACCGGGCTTTCGGTCTATTTTGTCGTTAACACGGCAAAAGGAATGATCATTTCCTCCAATGAAATTCCGCCGTGCTGAAGTGTGTTTTTATAGTACGTAACGTAGTAGTTATAGTTATTCGGGTAGGCAAAAAACTTATCCTGCTTTGCAAATACAAATGCCTGGGAAAGGTGCTGTCGCGGCAGCATGGCATCGGCCGGATTTTTTATTTCGAATACTTCTTTCTTGTCGTAATTGAGATTCCGCCCCTGCTTATATCGCAGGTTGGTATTTACTGTTCTGTCTCCGACAATTTTTGTCGGTTCCTTAACTCTGATTGTTCCGTGGTCCGTTGTTAAAATGATACGAACTTTCTTTTCGGCCATTCTTTTTAAAGCTTCGAACAAAGGAGAGTGCTGGAACCATGAAACCGTGAGTGAACGGTAAGCTGCTTCATCGTCTGCCAATTCACGAATCATTTCCATCTCCGTGCGTGCATGCGATAACATATCCACGAAATTGTATACGATGACATTAAGCTTGTTCTGCATCAGGTTCGGGATATTTTCTACCAGTGCTTTTCCATCGTTATGATTGGTGATCTTTACATAAGATGATTTATATTCTTTACGGAATCGTTTTAAAGTATCATTCAGAAAGTCCTCTTCATGCAGGTTTTTTCCGCCTTCTTCTTCGTCGTTCAGCCACAGATTTGGAAAGCGGGCCTCGATTTCCGACGGCATTAATCCGGCGAAAATAGCATTCCTCGCATATTGAGTGGCTGTAGGCAAAATACTCAGGTAAAGATCATCTTCCTGTACTCTGAAAAACTCTGAAATCAGGGGCTGAATAACTCTCCACTGGTCATAACGGAGGTTGTCAATTAATACCATGAAAACCGGATCGGTCGACGCATCAATTGCAGGAAGTATTTTTTTCTTCATCAGCTGATGCGACATGGTTGGAGTGCCGGTAGCATCCGGATTTTTCAGCCAGCCTGTATAATTATTTTCTATGTATTTCGCGAACAAATTGTTTGCTTCACTTTTTTGCGCCGTAAGAATTTCATACATGCTTTCGTCAGACGATTGCTTCAGGGCAAGTTCCCAGTAAACAAGTTTCCTGTACACTTCAACCCATTCTTTCCACGAAAGTTTATCGCTTAGCGACATACCTATATTGCGGAATTCCTGCTGATAATCGGAGGCGGTTTTCTCGCTGATGAGTCTTTTATTCTCCAGATTCTTTTTTAATGAAAGAAGTATCTGGTTCGGATTTACAGGCTTGATTAGAAAGTCGGCAATCTTACTTCCGATGGCCATTTCCATTATGTGTTCTTCTTCACTCTTGGTGATCATTACAACCGGAATTTCAGGCTTAATGTTTTTCAGCCGCGCAAGCGTTTCGATTCCCGAAATCCCCGGCATGTTTTCATCAAGAAATACAATGTCGAAGTCTGTGTTTTTTACCTGTTCTAATGCATCTGTGCCATTGTTGACTGTTACTACATCGTACCCTTTTTCACGCAGGAAAAGAATATGAGGTTTTAATAAGTCTATTTCATCGTCAGCCCAAAGTATATTAAGTCTATCCATAAGTTCAGCAGTAACAGTTTTATTGCGGTTTTCAAAGTTAGCAAAGATGTTCTTACCCATTTCGTTATATTTTACAGATTAATTAAAACTAATAACGGGGATAACATCTTTTTTATTGATCGTTTTTCGTTACGTCGCATATTTATTATTGTTTCAGCATTGATATTCTCTGTTAGTAATTGTTTATAAGTGGTTTATATTTGCAGCGTGAAATCTGAAAAACTTAAAATTATCAATGACCCGATATATGGGTTTATTCAGATTCCCTTTGAACGGGTATTTCAGTTAATCGAACATCCTTTCTTTCAGAGACTAAGGAGAATCAGGCAGTTAGGTCTGACAGATCTGGTCTATCCGGGTGCACATCACACCCGTTTTCATCATGCTTTGGGTGCAATGCATCTTATGACTGAGGCTATTGAAGTTCTAAGGCGAAAAGGTCACATTATTCTGGATGACGAAGCGGAAGCTGTAACGATTGCGATATTATTGCACGATATCGGTCACGGACCGTTTTCACATGCGCTGGAACATACTTTTGTAAAAGGTATTTCGCATGAAACAATCTCGGAGCTGTTTATGTCGAGGCTGAACAATGAATTTAACGGCGCTTTATCACTTGCAATTCGCATTTTCAAAAATGAATATCCAAAAAAGTTCTTGCATCAGCTTGTATCGGGCCAGCTGGATATGGACAGACTCGATTACCTGAATCGTGACAGTTTTTTTACCGGTGTGTCTGAAGGAGTAATCAGCAGTGACAGAATAATCAAGATGCTGGAAATTTCAAATGATGAGCTGGCTATCGAGTCGAAAGGAATTTATTCAATCGAAAAATTTATTGTAGCCAGAAGACTCATGTATTGGCAGGTTTATCTGCATAAAACAGTTGTGAGTGCGGAGAATTTGCTCATAAAAATTGTTGAACGGGCTAAGACATTGATCGGTGAAGGGAAGAATGTTTTTACGACTCCGGCTCTTCGCAATTTTTTAATAAACAATTACAGCCTTAATGATTTTGTCGGAGGAAACGCACTTGACCAGTTTGCATTGCTTGATGACAGTGATATTATTACTTCGGTTAAAATCTGGATGAATGACAGTGATCGCGTGCTTAGCGATCTCAGTAAACGAATGATGAGCAGAAGACTTTTCAAAATTATTATTCGTGATGAACCATTTGAACAGGATTTCATCAATCGGAAGAAGGAGGAGATTTTGAAGAAATTCAACTTTGATCCGTCAGAAATTCAGTACTACCTGCTAATGGGAACTCTTACGAATAGTGCCTATGATTCAGAAGTCGAAAAAATTAACATTCTGTACCGGGACGGTTCTATTTGCGACATCACGGAAGCTGCCGATACCCTAAATATAAAATCACTGGCCCGTCCCGTCGAAAAACATTATATCTGTTTTCCAGCCTTAAAATAAATGTCTCCGGTAATCGTTTTTAGTAACAAGTCGCTGAAAATGACGATTTCCAGACGATTTTTCAATTGTACCATAAGGTAAAATATACTACATTCGCTGTTCAAAAATATAACTTTATGGAGTTTACTGCCAGGCAAATAGGAGAGTTGTTAAAAGGAACAGTTGAAGGCGATTTAAATGCCGTGGTAGACAAACTCAGCAAAATTGAAGAGGGCGAAAAAGGCTCACTTAGTTTTCTTTCCAATCCAAAATATAGCCAGTTTTTATATACAACCAGAGCCTCAATTGTAATCATCAATAGTGATTTTGAACTTGAACAGCCTGTGCAGACAACGCTTATCAGGGTCAAAAATGCCTATGAAAGTTTTGTTCAGTTGCTGGAAATGTATAATAAAATTCAACGGGATAAGAAGGGTGTCGAACAACCGTCGTTTATTTCTCCGACTGCTAAAATCGGGGAAAACTGCTACGTCGGCGCATTCGCATATGTTGGCAATAATGTAAAAATCGGAAACAACGTTAAAATTTACCCTCAGGTTTATATCGGAGATAATGTAGTTATTGGTGATAATACTTCATTGTTTGCCGGGGTAAGGATATATTCTGATTGTGTCATCGGAAAAGATTGTACACTTCATACCGGTACCGTAGTCGGTGCAGATGGCTTCGGCTTTATGCCCAATAGTGCCAATGAGTATAAAAAGGTCTCACAGATTGGAAATGTTATCATAGAGGATTATGTTGAAATAGGGGCAAACACTACCATCGACAGGGCTACCCTTGGATCAACGGTCATCAGAAAAGGGGTTAAACTGGATAACCTTATTCAGATTGCACACAATGTCGAAATAGGCGAGAATACAGTAATAGCCGCGCAAACGGGTGTCGCTGGTTCTACGAAAATCGGAAAGGACTGTATGATTGGCGGTCAGGTTGGAATTGTTGGTCATATTTCAATTGCCGATAAAGTCAAAATTGCAGCTCAGTCCGGAATCGGCTCCAGCATTACGACAGAAGGCGAAATAGTACAGGGTTCTCCCGCATTTAATATCAGCGACTATAAGAGAACCTACGTCGTATTCAGAAAACTCCCTGCCCTGGAGAAGAAAATACAGGAGCTGGAGCAGACAATCCTGGAACTGAAGCATCTTACTTCCTGAAATTTTCCTCCTGTCAGAGTCTTTCTGTTTATTTTGATTGATTAAGGTGGAATGTACTTTATAACTCATGCCTCCAGTTAATTTATTTTTTTATTTTTGACGACTTTTGATAAAGTGCCTGTAATTTACAATTGCCAAACGTAGCAGTATGTCGGAAAATCAAGCCGTTATCGATCAACCGGTTCAATCAGAATCAAAGTCACAATTAAACGGAATGGACAAGGCTCCAATAATCTATCAATGCACTGTAGCTCAGTCGGTTACAATTTCGGGTGTTGGACTCCATACCGGGATGTTAGCAAACCTGACTTTTAAGCCCGCTCCGGAAAACCACGGATATAAATTTAAACGAATAGATCTTCCGGGCAGTCCCATTGTGGAAGCTGATGTCGACAACGTTTCGGATACAGACAGAGGTACAACACTCATGAAAAATGGTGCAAAGGTGAGCACTGTTGAACATGTGCTTGCAGCGCTGGCCGGAATGGAAATCGATAATGTATTGATGGAATTGGACGGACCTGAAGTTCCCATCATGGATGGTAGTTCACGTCCGTTCATCGAAATATTAGAGAAGGCCGGCAAACAGGAACAAAAGGAAGAACGTCATTATTACTACCTGAGCGAAAATATTACTTACGAAGATCCAAAACGTAAAACAGAAATGCTTGCGGTTCCAAGCGAGGATTTCAGGATTACAGTTATGGTTGATTATAACAGTGATTTACTGGGTACGCAGCATGCGACTTTATATAACATAGGTGAATTTAAATCTGAAGTTTGTGACTCTCGCACCTTTTGCTTTTTACACGAACTGGAAATGTTACTTGAGCACAACCTTATTAAAGGTGGTGATATTAATAATGCGATCGTAGTTGTCGATCGTCCGGTTTCGCAGGAAAAATTAAATCATCTCGCAAAGGTTTTTAATAAACCTAAAGTAACAGCAGAGCGGGGGTTTCTGAATAATGCAACATTGCGTTTTCAAAACGAACCGGCACGACATAAACTGTTGGACATTGTCGGCGATCTTGCATTGGTAGGAGCTCCTTTAAAAGGTCACATACTTGCTGCCAGGCCCGGACACGTTGCCAATGTTGAATTCGCACGCAAGATCAAGGAGCTTATGAAGCGTGATCGTTTCAGAGAGAAAACTCCGAAATACGATCCTAACGCGAAGCCGTTACTTGATACGGTTGGAATTATGGGATACCTTCCGCACCGTCCACCGTTTTTGTTCATTGATAAAATTATTGAGTTGAGCGACAGACATGTTGTCGGAGTGAAGAGTGTAACAATGAACGAATGGTTCTTCCCCGGTCATTTCCCGGGCGCACCGGTTTTTCCCGGCGTGATCCAGATAGAAGCAATGGCACAAACAGGCGGAATACTTGTTTTGAATACGGTTCCGGATCCGGAAAATTACCTGACCTATTTCATGAAAATTGATAATACGAAATTCCGGGACAGGGTTGTTCCGGGTGATACGATTATTTTCCATCTGGAATTATTGACACCTATTCGCAGAGGAATTTGCCATATGTACGGTAAAGCCTTTGTCGGTAACAAAGTTGTTATGGAGTCGGAAATGATGGCTCAAATAGTAAAAAAGGCATAGAATTAACAACTTTACATCCACATGAATAACACAATGATCAGCATACATCCGGGAGCAAAGATTGGCCCGAATGTATCCATTGATCCTTTTACAATGATTCACGATGATGTCGTGATTGGTGAAAATACATGGATTGGAAGTAACGTCACTATTTTTCCCGGTGCAAGAATCGGAAAGAATTGTAAAATTTTTCCGGGTGCTGTTATTAGCGCCGTTCCCCAGGATCTGAAATTTGAAGGAGAGAAAACAACTGTTGAGGTTGGTGATAATACCGTAATCAGAGAGTTTGTTACTCTTAACAGGGGAACAAAAGCATTAGGAAAAACCGTTGTTGGCAGCGATACTCTCTTAATGGCCTATGTTCATATTGCTCACGATTGTGTAGTTGGTAATCATTGTATTCTTGCGAATGGTGTAACACTGGCCGGACATATTTATGTCGATGACTATGCGATTATTGGCGGACTTTCGGCTATTCATCAGTTCGTTCATATCGGATCTCATGTGATGATTTCAGGTGGTTCACTTGTTAGAAAAGATGTTCCTCCATATGTAAAAGCGGCTCATGAACCTCTGTCTTATGTTGGAATTAATTCTGTGGGTTTACGAAGAAGAGGTTTTTCGAATGAGGTTATAAACGAGATTCAAGATATATACAGAAATATTTTTGTTAAAGGCTATAGCAATTCACATGCGCTTGAAGTTGTGGAGAAGGAAAACAAGTCTTCACCTGAAAGAGACCTTATCGTAAATTTTATCAAAAGTTCTTCAAGAGGTATAATGAAGGGCTACAGCCACGACGAATAAAAACCATTTGTGGAAATATCCTTAAATGATGCAGGCAAAAAGTTTTATCGTGAATGGATATTCCGTCATGTAAACCTGTCATTTTCCGGAAATCAAAAAACAGTAATTCTTGGTCCGAACGGTTCCGGTAAATCTACCTTATTACAGGCTATAGCCGGGGCATCAATTTTAAATGAAGGAACTTTATCTTATTCGAATGGAGGTATTGGAGTTGATCCGGATAATATCTTTAAAGAAATATCATTTGCAGCGCCTTACCTTGAGTTAATTGAGGAATTTACACTGAAGGAAATGGTAAATTTCCATTATAAACTGAAACCGTCCATTGAAAATCTGCCGGTGGAAAAAATAATTGAATTGACGGGATTGCCGGCAAAATCAAACAGCATACTGAAGTTTTTTTCAAGCGGCATGAAACAAAGAGTAAAGCTTTCGCTGGCAATATTAAGTGATACTCCAGTGTTGTTATTGGATGAGCCTTGTTCCAATCTTGACGGTGAAGGAGTAAAATGGTATAGCGAAATGATCTCAAGGTTTGCTCTCGATCGTCTGGTTATCGTCGCTTCCAATGAGCATCAGGAGGAATTCTTTTTTTGCGAAACAAAACTTAACATGTCCGGATTTAAGCAATGAACTACGGGAAGGAATATAGAATTACCGGAGAAGACCAGTTGGCCGGTTTGGCCGACGAATTAATCGGGGCTGTGCAGGATTTTAAGGTATGGGCTTTTTACGGGCAGATGGGGGCGGGGAAGACGACTTTTATCCGTACAATCTGTGAAAAGCTCGGCGTGGTTGAAAATGTGTCCAGTCCGACTTTCAGCCTCGTAAACGAATATAGCAGCCTGAAGCTAAATGAGCCGGTTTATCATTTTGACTTTTACCGGATTGATAGTGAGAGAGAAGCAATAGACATAGGTTGTGAAGAATATTTTGAAAGTGGTCATCTCTGTATGGTGGAATGGCCGGAAAAAATTTTAAATTTATTGCCGCATCCTCATCTGAAAGTATCAATCAAAGTAGAAGAATTAGAACGCAAGATCACCTTTTCACATGACTGAAAAACCATTTGGACTTTCATCACTTGCCGCATCAGCTGCCGCAATGCCACTGGAATCGATGCTTGAAGTAAAAAAGCAACACAAGAAATTATTTATCGGAATACCCAAGGAAACGTCATTTCAGGAAAACAGGGTTCCGTTGATACCTGAGTCGGTTGCTCTGCTCACGAACCATGGACATGAGATTTACATAGAGGCCGGTGCCGGTGCCGCTGCAAAAATTGAAGACTCTGACTTTAGTGAAGCCGGAGCAAGAATAGTATATAGTCCGGATGAAGTATATAAAGCTGATATTATTCTCAAAGTCGCTCCTCCTTCGAATGAAGAGTTGAATTTAATCAGGTCGAAGCATTTTCTCATTTCCATTTTACAGATGAGCATGCAAAAGGTTGATTACATAAGGGCATTGTCTGCTAAGAGAGTGACGGCAATCGGATATGAATTTATTCATGAAGATTCGGGTGTTTATCCGATTATTCAGGCAATGAGTGAAATTGTCGGTAGTTCAAGTATACTTATTGCGGCCGAATACCTGAGCAATGCATTTAATGGTAAGGGCGAACTTTTGGGTGGTGTTGCAGGAATACCGCCTTCAGAAGTAGTTATCATAGGAGCGGGTACAGTAGGAGAATTTGCGGCAAGAACTGCTCTTGGATTAGGTGCCACTGTCAAGGTTTTTGATAATTCCGTTCACCGCCTGAGACGTCTTCAGAACAGGTTGGGTCAACGAATTTATACATCGATCATTGTTCCGAATATATTGTTGCGGGAATTGAAGAATGCTGATGTTGCCATTGGCGCATTACGAAGCAGCGAAGGCCGAACGCCGGTTGTTGTCACCGAAGAAATGGTAAGTGAGATGCGTGCCGGTTCTGTAATCGTTGATGTAAGTATTGATCAGGGAGGATGTTTTGAAACATCAGAAGTTACGAATCACCAGAAACCCGTTTTTAAAAAGTATGGTGTCGTTCATTATTGTGTGCCCAATATTGCATCGCGTGTGAGTCGTACCGCCTCCGCCGCACTTAGTAATATTTTTTCTCAAATTTTTATTGCCGCCGCCGAAGAAGGTGGAATTGACGAAGTGATCTGGAAAAACAAAGCAGTAAGAGCCGGAGTCTATATGTACAATGGTTCAATTACAAACCGTTTCATTGCCGACTATTATAAACTACCTTTCAAAGATCTGGATTTGCTGAAGGCTGCGAGGATGTAGAAAGTAAACGCGGAGTTTCGGAGAGAATTTTCAAAAAGCCTAATGCTTAATATATTTTCAAAAATGTACTCTTCAATATCAAGAAACTTATTATAATCCTTAGCGTCCTCTGCGAATCCTATGCGCACTCCGCGATTTAATTCCCGGAGGTTCCAAAGCTAAAGCAGACATCGTACTACTAAGACTTCATTTTTTATTTTTTTTCCTCCTGTCCAATTCAATCTGAATCAGCGATAATTCACGACCTGTTTGACCCGCAACGGAAGTATTTTCCTGCGCCCTTCTGATGAGATAAGGAAGAACGCCCTCGATCGGACCGTAGGGAACATATTTGCAGACATTGTATCCCTTCTTCGCAAGATTATAACTAATGTGGTCACTCATTCCGTATAACTGAGAAAACCAGATGCCGGGATGATTTGCGGGAATTTTTTTCTCATCCATTATTGCCGCAAGTTTAAGTGAACTTTCTTCATTATGTGTTCCGCAACATAATGACAGCACATCAAGGTTTCCTGTAATGATCTTTATTGCCTCATCAAAATCAGCGTCGGTACTGGCTTTGTCGTTTTGAATCGGAGAAGCTTGTTTTAATTCCTCAGCTCTCTTTCGTTCTTTTTCCATGTAAGCGCCGCGAACAATTTTAAATCCGGACTTATAGTTTTGCGCCCTGGCATTTTCAATACACATTTTCAGATATTCAACTCTGCCTTTGCGGTACATCTGCAAAGTATTGTATACAATTACTTTTTCCCGGTTAAATTCTTTCATCATTTCAACCGCAACAGAATCGATGACATCCTGTATCCAGCTTTCTTCGGCATCTATGAAAACAGGAACATTCAGATCATGAGCAGTCTTACAAATAGTATGTATTCGTTCTTTGAATTTTTCGAATTCCTTTTTTTCCGATTCATTCAATGATTGATTAGCATTCACTTTTTCGAGTAAAGCGAATCTTGCAAAGCCCGTTGGTTTAAAAACTCCGAAAGGAATATTTTTATCATTCGCGGCTCTTTTCAGTGTAGCAAGTGTTTCAATCAATGCATGTTCGAAATCGCTTTCTGATTCATTGCCCTCAACGGAATAATCCAGAATGGTACCAATATGAAATTCGCCTAAACGCTTAATTGTTTCTTTACAATCATCTATTGTCTCACCGCCGCAGAAATGTTTAAAGACGGTAGCCCGGATAATTCCTTTCACGGGAAGGTGTGCCCATAAGGCGAAATGAACAAAGGGAGGACTGATTTTTACAAGCCAGTTGAAACTTATAGTCTTAAAAAGCCAATAAGCACGATTGAGTTCCTTATCTGAGCGGGAAATGAAAGCGGTTGCTGTATCATCAAATGAAAGCAGATGATTCTTCATAATTGGCGCAAACCTAATTCATTCTTTGGGATTGCGCAAAGACAGTATGGTTAAACATAAAATGTTGAGTAATATTCCTGATATTCATAGCCTTCAGTTGCTGATTCCTTTAATCACTATATCTTTGTGCTGTTATGGCTCCTGCTGAAATAGTATCAGTTCCATTAAGTTCGTTCAATTCTTATTCAAACAGGCCTTTTCTGGTTTCAGGACCCTGTGGAGTGGAATCTGAATTGCAAATTCACTCAAATGCATCTGCTTTAAAGGCTTTCCCTGTAAATCTGTTAAGAGGAGGAATTTGGAAGCCCCGCACCAGGCCCGGTTCATTTCAGGGTATTGGAAGTGAGGGGTTAAGGTGGCTTAAAGATGCAGGCAATTCGAACGGTATGGCCGTTACCGTCGAAGTAGCAAGTCCGGAACATGTCGAAGATGCCCTGAAAGCCGGTATCGATGTTTTATGGATTGGTGCCCGAACGACGGTAAATCCCTTCCTCGTCCAGCAGATTGCCGATGCATTATCGGGTGTGGATGTACCTGTTATGATCAAGAATCCGGTTAACCCCGAACTGGAATTGTGGATTGGTGCTTTCGAAAGATTAAACAGAGCAGGTATTAAAAAATTGATTGCCGTTCACCGAGGATTTTCGACTACTGAAAAAAGCAGATATCGTAATTCGCCGAACTGGCAGATTCCGATTGAGTTGAAGAGACGATATCCATCACTTCCACTTTTATGTGATCCAAGTCATATTTCAGGTCACACTCAATACATCCTGCCGGTATCACAGTATGCAATGGATTTGAATTTTGACGGATTAATGATTGAAGTTCATAACGATCCGAAAAATGCTTTAAGTGATAATGAGCAGCAGCTGACACCAGACGAATTAAGAGAAGTATTGGAAAACCTGATTATCAGGCAGCCATCTGTTGATGATGTTTTATTTTTGAGTCTTCTTGAAGACCTCAGAGAACGCATTGATTTTCTCGATGAAAAATTACTTTCAATTTTCGCCGAAAGAATGAGCGTTGCCCGTGATATTGGTCAGTATAAAAAAGATAATAACATGACCGTTCTTCAGGTAGAAAGATGGAATGAGATATTGAGAACTCGCCTTCAATCGGGTGAAATCAAAGAGTTACATAGAGATTTTATTACGAAGCTTTATACTTTAATTCATGATGAATCTATTCGCCAACAGACTGAAGTCATGAATGAAAAATCAGTCAGCTAAATTCCTATCATGAATGTTCATCCGGTTTTTTTCGAAGATAGTTCCTTTAAAAAGTTGGGAAATTATTTGACGGATGGGAAATATTCATCACTAGTTTTTCTCGCCGATTCAAATACTGCTGAAAGTTGTTTGCCTGTAATCAGAAATCAGGTTAGTGAATTAAATAATTTGCCTATTATTGTTATACCCGCAGGTGAGAAGAACAAAACTTTTGATTCTGTTGAAAATATAATTTCAGAACTACTTTTAAATAAATCAGATCGCAAGAGCCTTTTGGTAAATGTGGGTGGTGGAATGATTACTGACCTTGGAGGCTTCGCTGCATCTGTGTACAAACGGGGAATTGATTTTATTAATATTCCGACTTCGTTGATGGCCATGTGCGATGCATCCATAGGCGGAAAGTGCGGAGTAAATAGTGCGGGTGTTAAAAATGTGGCCGGTACATTTGCTATGCCGGCAGCTGTATATATATATCCCGGATTTTTAGATACACTTCCCGAACGCGAATACAAGTCAGCCTTTGCGGAAATTATTAAACATATATTATTGTCGGACGCGGTTTTATGGGACAATCTTATTGCTGATCCTGAAAATTTCTTTTCCCGATCTAAAATCGCGGGTTTAATAGACCATTCTGTAAAGTTTAAGATCTCAGTTGTTGCCGATGATTTTCAGGATAACAACCGGAGGCAGATTTTAAACTTCGGCCATACATATGGCCATGCAATTGAATCATGTCTATTGGATTCGGAAAATAGTCTTTTACATGGCGAAGCAATTGCAATCGGTTTAATTGGCGAACTATATTTAAGCATGAAAATGGCAGGATTAAAAAGTGAAATATTGTCTGATGCAGTAAGGGCAGTTGAAATGCTCTTTCCTGCGTTGTCATGGAATGTTGAAAAGGACGATTTAAAGAAATACCTGACGGCTGATAAAAAGAACCGGAATTCATTAGTCGGATTTTCATTGTTAAATTTTCCGGGTAAGCCTGATAGGGTTTCATTTCCTTCGGACAAATTAATAGACGAGGGAATTGATTTTATGATCCAAACGTTTATCAATAAAAAGCAATTGATAAATGATAAGAATTGAGAGAAGACATGGCCATCTTTCCGGAATTGTTCAGCTTACTGCTTCGAAGAGCATTACAAACAGAATTTTAATTATTCGGGCCTTAAGCGGGAAGAATTTCGAAATAAAAAATAAAGCTACTGCGAATGACTCCTTCATTTTGGAAAAATCATTAAGGAAACTTTCTGATACGATTGATATCGGCGATGCCGGAACCGCATTTCGATTTCTGTCCGCTTTTCTATGTATTCAGGAAGGAGAATTTGTACTGACCGGTTCCGATAGAATGAAACAAAGACCAATTGCTCAACTGGTCGATGCTCTTAAATTATTGGGAGCGAATATTACTTACAAAGGAGAGGCAGGCTATCCGCCCTTGCATATAATCGGTACTAAATTAAAAGGCGGAAGTGTTTCAATAGACGCAACAGTAAGTTCGCAGTTTGTTTCCGCATTATTACTTATTGCTACCGTATTAAAGGAAGGTCTAATAATTGAAATGAAAGGAGCAGTTACTTCATTCCCTTATATTAAGATGACAATCGAATTAATGCGTCAGTCGGGCATTGAAGTATTAATGGAAGGTAATATCATAAAAGTAAAACCGGGATTATATATTAATAATTCGTTCAATGTAGAAAATGACTGGAGTTCCGCGTCGTTCTGGTATGTGATTGCGTCATTCTGCGAATCTTCAGAAATTAAATTTCCCGGATTACAGCGTGAATCAGTTCAGGGCGATTCGGTGATTTCGGAAATCATGGAATCATTCGGAGTAAAGACATCATTTGACAAAGAGTATGCGACTATCAGTAAGTTGAGAAATGTTAAATTACCAAAGAATTTCGAATACGATTTTACATCCTGTCCCGATCTGGTCATTCCAATGGCTGTTCTTTGTGCCGGGCATAGAATTAATGGAAGATTCACAGGTGTCAGAAATC
This sequence comes from uncultured Flavobacteriales bacterium, assembly GCA_964486655.1. Classification (GTDB taxonomy): domain Bacteria; phylum Bacteroidota; class Bacteroidia; order AKYH767-A; family 2013-40CM-41-45; genus JADKIH01. The sequence goes on along the minus strand of CAZAON010000496.1, from coordinate 192 downwards.
TTCGTTTAAAGGAATCTGACCGTCTATCTGTTCTGCAAACGGAATTAAAAAAAGTTGGAACAAGAGTATTAATAGAGGATAATTCTATTTCAATAGAGCCTGATAAACTCAAGGTAACTGACATCATTAATTCGCACAGTGACCATCGAATAGCGATGGCATTCGCTGCTCTTTCCATTAAGTCGCGAATTG
>CAZAON010000495.1:0-11101 GCA_964486655.1 uncultured Flavobacteriales bacterium | reverse complement strand
TTGTTTGTAAATCCATAGTGAATATGTAAAGCTGCCGGATTCAGAAAAAGTAAAAGTAGGAGTACCAATTGTCAATACAGAACTGGTACCGTTAAATGATGCAGCTGACGCAGGATCTCCAAATCGATTTGCAACGAAGGTAACATTAGTGTTTAAGGGGTTGTTCGAATTCCCGCTAATATCATTTGTATTCCCGTCGAATGAATACCAGGCGGCAAGTCCGGATGCCGGTACATACGATGGAATTTGAGCGTTTGAGATAACAGAAATAGTCGCGACTATGTACGTGATAAGTAGTTTTTTCTTCATGATGACGGGATTTTACCGGATAGTAAGGCAGTACGGAATTAAATTATGAATAACAAAAATATAAATTCTTAATCATTAATTATAAAAAATGTAATATGATTTATATCATTTTACCCGCGTGGAATAATATCTTTGGCGCATGAAAGTAAGGCTTAAATTTCCGGACCGATACCTAACACTTTGGATTTTTTTAGCAATGGCGGCAGGTGTTGCAATCGGCTATTTCTTCCCTGCTGTTAAAGATTTCACAAATTCCATGTCTTCGGGCTCAACCAATATCCCATTGGCAATTGGATTAATACTTATGATGTACCCACCATTGGCAAAAGTTAATTACTCGCTTTTACCCGGAGCGTTTAAGGATAAGAAACTGATGACTCTTTCTCTTTTTCTAAACTGGATTATCGGTCCGGTTTTGATGTTTATTCTGGCAATTCTTTTCCTGAGAGATGAACCCGACTATATGGTAGGGTTAATACTAATCGGAATTGCAAGATGTATAGCGATGGTTATAGTCTGGAATGACCTTGCGGGTGGTAACAGGGAATATGGCGCTTTACTTGTAGCGCTCAACAGTATTTTCCAGGTTATTACCTATAGCTTTTATGCATGGCTATTCATTAATATTCTCCCGGGAAAATTAGGAATCGGGAATTTTAATATAACAGTTCCGATGAATGATGTGGCACAGAGTGTCTTTATCTATCTAGGAATTCCTTTCATCGCCGGATTTGTAAGCAGGAATTTTATTATTCAAACTAAAGGCATTGAATGGTACAACAGGAAATTTGTACCGGCAATCTCTCCGATCACTCTATATGCTTTATTGTTTACAATTGTACTCATGTTTTCACTTAAAGGCGATAAGATACTGGAATTACCCTTCGATGTAATGAAAATCGCTCTTCCGTTAATTATTTATTTCGTGATAATGTTTTTTACCAGTTTCTTCATTGGAAAATTATTAAAAGTACCATACGATAAAAACGCTTCAGTAGCATTTACGGCGACGGGAAATAATTTTGAATTGGCCATTGCTGTTGCCATAGCAGTATTTGGAATTCATTCTCCTCAGGCGTTTGCCGGAGTAATTGGCCCATTGGTTGAAGTTCCCGTTCTGATTTTACTTGTAAAAGTCAGTCTATATCTAAAATCCAAATATTATTCTGCATGAAAATATTGATACTATGCACCGGAAACAGTTGCCGAAGCCAGATGGCACAGGGAATTTTGCAATCCTTTGATAAAAACATACAGGTCTTTTCAGCCGGAACCGAGCCCGCTAAAATTGTTCACCCTAAAGCAGTGGTAGCAATGGCGGAATTAGGAATAGATATTTCCAAAAATTATCCGAAGAATGTAGATGAATACTTAAATAATGAATGGGATTATGTCATCACAGTTTGTGGAGGAGCAAATGAAAGTTGTCCTTCTTTTACCGGAAAAGTAGTTAAACGAATTCACATCGGATTTGAAGACCCGGCAGAAGCGACAGGAACAGAAGAAGAAATATTTAATGAATTCAGAAGAATCCGTGATCAGATATTACGTGAGTTTTATACTTTTTATAATTTGAACATTCGAAAAAAATAATATCCTATTCAATAATAAATTTTCCGAATGCCATGCCGCCTTCAGCATTTCTAATTTTGTAAAAATACAATCCGTCTGCCAGACCATTGCGGTCTAAATAAATTTCAGGACCTGATACTTTTCTGATGTCGACAACAATACCCTGTAGATTTAATATTGTGAGTTCGAATAATGATGCTGTATTGCCCTTCACCATATCAGAAACTCTAATAGTTGCGCTGACAGTAAATGGATTTGGATAAATGATTGTCTTTATATCCCGCGCACTCAATTGAATAATTCCCGTACATGTGCCGGTAACAACAACCTGACGGGTCAATGAATCCGTATAACCGCATGCATTGGAAATGGTAAGTTTAACATTATAGTTTCCGGCCATTGCAAATGAATGTGAAACCGAACCGGAACCAGAATTAATAATTGTACCATCTCCGAAATCCCAGTGATAGTCTATTCCACCAACTGAATTAAATACAATCATTTCGCAGGCCAAAACAGTATCCATGAAGATACCATTGCCGTCGACCCAATCGAAATCCGCATTAGGAACAATCGTACTGTCGATCAAAATTGAATCAATCGCCGTGTTGGTATTTCCGCAATGATTCGTGACAGTTAATGAAATGATAAACATTCCGTGCTGGGCATAATAATGAACAGGAAACTGAGCAGTATCTGTACTTCCATCACCAAAATCCCATAAATAAGAAGTTGCATCGAAAGCGGGCGGACGAACAAACCAGTAGGTATAAGCATAAGGAATGAATTCTACACGATCACCGATACAAGCCTGGTTATAAAATGAGTTTGCGGCGTTAACCAACAAATCGAAATCAACCGGAGGTACCGCAGTTGTTGTGATATGAATACTGTCATTAAATGCCTTGCAACTGCCATTAGACAGACGCACCTTTCTGATTATATTGTACCAACCGGTATCGGCGTAAGCATGCGTTACCATTAAGCCTGTATCAAGAGTTCCATCACCCAGATCCCAATCGTAAAAGCTATATTCACTTGATGGTCCACCCCAATCACCCATCTTAATAATATCACCCGCACATGCCTCGAACGGAGATGTTGTAAAAACCGGGTAAGGAAAATTAATTATTGCCCTATTTGAAATATTGCTGCAACCATTTGAATCGGTTAAAAGCAATTCATAAAATCCGGTCTGATGAAATATTTCACTTTGCGAATTTGCACCGCTAATAACAGAATCGTTAAAAAGCCATTCATATGTTGCTCCGGTGACGGCGTTTGAAAATAAAGTCGAAGCAATTGTATCGCCCATGCAGAAAGTATCAAGAACAGAAATTTGAACTACAGGAAAACTTTCGCATCCGGTGCGTACAAGATACACATCCCGGGAATTGTCAATAAGATTTGTTGTGAATCCGGTAGCAATAAATCCGCCTGCTGCCAGGGAACCGATTGATGATCCCTCATCATATTGCTGACCACCGAATTTTTTCGACCAAAGTTCATTTCCAATACTATCAATTTTGATAATTAACATATCCGTTAGACTAAAACGATTTGAATAACCAGCCAGCAGGAAACCATTATCATTTGCATGTGAAATCGAAAAACAACGGTCTGTTCCGTCTTTATTATATTCATTTTGCCAATTTATATTCCCGTTCATATCGAATGAAACAGCGAGAAAATTTTCATCACTGATACCTCCTACGATGTAGTTGCTGTCAACCGAAATTATTGACTGGCCATAAGTATGACCGTTACCCGCAATAATCCTTGTCCAAAGAGTATCACCCAAATCATCTGTCTTTAACAGGAATAATTCGTAAAAATTTGTATTCATGTTATAAGAAGCACCTGAAACAATAAAACCATTATCAGGAGTCTGCTGTAATGAATAACCAATATTTAAGGTTCCTCTTCCATAGGTTTTTTCCCATAAAGTATCTCCATTCATATCTGTTCTGATCAATGTCACAAATGAATGACCGGTTGATATTTCATTCAAACTTCCCACAATACAAAATCCGCTATCTGTTGTCTGAATAATTGCTGACGGTGATTGAGAATTGGTGTCTCCGATATTTTTAGACCATAACAGATTTCCTGCCTGATCTGTTTTAATCAGATAAATATTCTGATCGATGCTAAAACTATTCGACTCCCCGCATGCAACATAGCCGCCATCGTAAGTCTGGACTACCGATCTGCATTTGTCGTTATATATTCCGCCGAATGTTTTTGTCCAGATTGTGTCTCCATTTGCATCGGCTTTTATCAGATAGAAGTCAAAAGCTCCGGCACCAAAACTATTCGTACTTCCGCCAATAATAAAATTACTGTCAGTCGTTTGAATAATTGCCGATCCTTCATCATTTGAGGAGCCACCATATGTCCTTTCCCATGTCTGTGATAAACAGATTTTTTGAAACAATAAAATAATTAAGATAACAGGGAATAATTTTGCTTTCATGGTTATAGCTGATTAATATGGTTCATTCTAATGTGAAATTAACATACAATAAAATGAGCTGAAATATCAAAAGCACGGTTAGAACAGTACAATTCACGGACTCGCCTTTTCTCATAAAAAAAGACCGTCTGAATTGCTTCAAACAGTCTTTAACATCCTTGTAAATTATAATCAAAAACGATATCCTAAGCATAATCCAAATCCTCTGAAAGCAGGGAATTTAGGACTAATAGTAACTTTTGTTGTTGTACTGCTTGTTTCAACTTCTACATCAACACCAGGCGTATCAATTGATTCAACCTCATCCTGAATATCAATCTGATCCTGCGCAGAAAAATCACCGGTTCCTTCGTAGACACCTTCCTGTGATCCGAATCCTGCACCAATGATCCACCAGTCAAGTGTCCATTTGTCGCCCAGTAACCATTGAGAACCTAACATTACGCCTACTACAGAGGTGGAATAATCACCCGTCATTTTAACTTCGCCGGTAGTATTATTTGCCTGATCATATTCAAAGGTAAAAGCAGTAGTAGTATATTTTGAATAACGAAAATACCCGGCAAGATAAAGTCCTTTGGGTCCTTCACCTTTAAAATAATACCTGTACTCCGGCGTAATTGCAAATCCACCGAACTCAAAGTCTTCTGCGGTCTTAGAATCATCTTTTGATGTTGCAAATCCCGGCAAACCTCTTTCAGGAAGATATGAAACACCCAATGCAAGAGATGAATTTCCATTTAACGAACGCTCATACTGCATACTAATATTTGTTAATGCCAGTGCTAATCCGTTAATTTTAATATTATTTTGCTGTGCATTTACGTTGGTAAATAATGCAAACAATAAAATTAGAGTAAATAATTTTTTCATATGAGTTCTTTTTAGATTTGAGATATGGCAATTCTAAGTTATTTTAATGAATAAATCAAAATAAATATTAATTACCCTCATACTTTAGGTTGACTCAGCACCAATTACAGGAAAATTCTTGTATTATTTGTATTTCATACAGATTGACTTAGGGCTTCTCCAAATAATTTTTTGTCAATTCTGATTTGTGCATCACGCTCGGCATATTCTTTAATAGTATTTAATTGTGTCGTTTGCATTAATCCATGCACGGGAGGATAAAAAACTTTACCTAATAACCCTTCTTTCCAGGGCGGACCGGATTCCATTCTTGCACGGTTAACCAGATGAGTTGCATCCTCACCTATTGGTTCCAGAACAAAAGACCAGGTCATTTTAAACGGACTTCCCAGCTTTGTTGTGCCGCCTCCAATTATAAAATGCTTTTCTTTTTCAACTTCTAATACATCGAAGAAATAATCAAGTGACGGGACAGCGGCTATCTGATCGCCAACCCTCCTGCTTTCCCAACCCTCAACAAGATGATCAATACTTTTTTTACCTCCATTATCCAGCGCATCGATGCTATACCAACCCGCTCTTTCGCAACCAAGTTGCATAAGATAACGCCAAACTATAGAAACAGGAGCTTCAATGTTCCGGTGATAGGTAATGCCATACTTGCAATCGGGCAAAATCCCGTCACCCGGCAAACTTCTTTTATCATCGTCAGGCAACTTCATCTTTCCCAACTCAGCTTCAAAGAGTGACATCGCAGAACTTCGAATTAAATTTGAACCAATTCCAATTACATGATAGTACCTGTTGAACTTTTTCCAACTGGCATCATCAGTCGCGGTTGTTCTTAATTCCAGACTAATAGTACTTCCGTCTCTGTATGGTTCCACAGTAATCGACCATGCGATTTTTCCAAATCCTTTCTTATTGAAATCCCTGAATTCCTCTTTCGTAACCTTTTGAAATGGAATGTTCAAATGCCAGAACTGACCGATTGATCCAACTACCACTACTTTCCCCGGAATTTCCTCTAATATCATGAAACCCGTTTCGCTCTTTGTGATTTCATCAACGCCCAATCCCTTCGTTTCGATTTTTGTACCTGAAAATTTTTCAGGCAATGTTCTTATATCGAATAATAATTTTATCCAGGGAATTTTAGCCATATCAAAATGCCTGACAGTTTCCCAGGCTACCTCCGGCTTAGCATTAACAAATATTCTGTGAATTTCTGTATGACGGGGCTGTGACAAATAGGTCTGTATCGATCTCATAAATAGAATTTAAAATTTAAAATTCAAGAAAATGCATTTTACGCTTAATGAAAGTCGTCAATCTGCTAAATGATACTTGTCATGTATCACTAACATTCCAATTTAATAACCTCCGATTATAAAAAACTCCAAAGTTCTTTATCAAAATTAACAGTAAGTGTTATTCTGTGATCACCCGTTTTATCAACCCTGGTATTCGTTAAAGGAATATTATACCCGTAAAAAATATTAATGGCAGAAGCAATAAAATGTCTGCCCCTGCCTGTTGTGTTTTTATTAATTCGATAAATCGAATCCTTTTGCGCATGCACGTTAGCTGCAAAGAGAATGAAGATCACGAATGCTCTAAGTATCATACTTATCATTCTTCCTTTTTCAAAATAGATAGAGGCATGACTTAAAATTCAACTTTCTTAACCATTTTATTTGAAAAAACATCCGCATAAATACTCAAAAACATGACCGTTAAGAAATTTTAACTATACTTTCCTTTCCGGAATCAGTAAAGTTCAAAATAAAAATTCATCTTTATGCAATCCAAACTATAAAATATGCGTCAACCACTACTCACACTAATTTTTCTGCTTTTATCTGTTCCGGTTTTAACTGCTCAGGAAAGTAAAATCGAAAATTCTCAGGCGAAAAATGATCTTTGGAAAACAGAAACATTCGGCGGATTAAAATTCCGTTGTATTGGTCCGGCCATCACCTCCGGCCGCGTTGTTGATTTCGCTGTTGATCCCGAAGAGAATAAAACTTACATCGTCGCCGTCGCCAGTGGAGGAGTCTGGAAAACAGTAAATGCCGGAATTACCTATGAACCTATTTTTGATAACCAGGGGTCCTACTCTATCGGTTGTGTCGAAATAGACCCTTCAAACACAAATATTGTGTGGGTCGGTAGCGGTGAAAATAATAATCAACGCAGCGTTGCATATGGAGATGGTGTCTATAAATCGGAAGATGGAGGTAAGTCGTGGAAAAACATGGGACTCAAAAATTCCGAGCACATCGGAATGATTGCCATCGACCCGAAAAACTCAAACATCGTTTATGTTGCCGCATACGGACCACTTTGGAGTGCAGGCGGTGATCGCGGTCTCTACAAAACAACCGATGGAGGAAAAACCTGGAAGCAGATATTAAGCATCAGCGAAAATACAGGGTTCAATGAAATTCATATCGATCCGCGCAACTCAGATCTCATCTATGCTACATCACATCAACGCAGGCGCCAGGTGTTTACCTATATTAACGGTGGACCCGAATCCAATATCTTCCGAAGTAAAGACGGTGGTACTACCTGGGACACTCTTTCAAATGGTCTTCCGTCAGGAGTCGATAAAGGTAGAATCGGTCTCGCGATTTCACCTGTAAATCCGGATTACATCTATGCTATCATTGAAGCAGGTGATAAAAAAGGAGGAGTCTATCGTTCAACCGATCGTGGTGCCAGCTGGGAAAAACGAGGTGACAATACTACATCAGGAAATTATTACCAGGAAATATTCTGCGATCCAAAAGATATTGACAAAGTATACTATGTTGACTTCTGGGTAATGGTATCGCTGAATGGAGGAAAATCATTCGAGAAAATTGGTGAAAAATATAAACACGTTGATAATCATGCTTTATGGATTGACCCCTCAGACACAAAACATTTACTTGTCGGTTGTGACGGCGGAATCTATGAAACATTTGACCATGGCGCCAACTGGGAATTTAAATCTAATCTCCCCGTTACACAGTTTTATAAAGTTGCAACCGATAATGCAGCTCCATTTTATAACGTATATGGCGGAACACAGGATAACAATTCTCTCGGCGGACCTTCACGCACAAGGAGTAGCAACGGAATAACAAATTCCGATTGGTTCATTGCACTCGAAGGCGACGGCTTCGAGCCACAAGTCGATCCCGAAAATCCAGATATCGTTTATGTACAATATCAGTACGGCGGACTCGCCCGATATGACAAAAAAAGCGGAGAAGCAGTTGATATCCGTCCGGCAGAAGACGAAGCCCTCCGCTGGAACTGGGATTCCCCTTTGCTTATTTCAAGTCACAATCATTCCCGTTTATATTTTGCTGCAAACAAACTTTACCGCACCAATGACATGGGTAATTCATGGGAAGCAATCAGCCCCGATCTCACACGCCGCTTAGACAGAAATAAACTTCCGGTAATGGGAAAAGTATGGAGCATGGATGCCATCTCAAAAAACAGTTCGACCGACTTCTTCGGAAACATCGTAAGTATTGCCGAATCCGGCGGCGATGAAAATCATCTTGTCATCGGAACTGATGACGGACTCATACAGGTTACAACCGACGGAGGAAAGAACTGGAAAAAAATTGATAATATACCCGGCGTGCCGGAAATGACATATGTCAATCAGATCATTCCTTCCAAACACGATAAGAATACATTTTACGCTGCATTTAATCATCATCGATATGGTGATTTCAAACCTTATCTTTTTAAAAGTACCGATGGCGGCATTACATGGTCAGCGATTCAGGGTAATCTCCCTCAACGCGGAAGTGTTTATTGCATCGCCGAAGATCATGTAAATGCGAATCTTCTGTTTGCCGGAACGGAATTCGGAGTGTTCTTTTCAATAGATGGCGGAGCAAAATGGACACAACTCAAAAGCGGATTGCCTGTTATTGCCATTCGGGACATGGAAATACAACGCCGGGAAAATGATCTCGTTCTTGCAACATTCGGAAGAGGATTTTACATTTTAGATGACTATTCACCATTGCGAAATTTAAAGAAGGAAGATCTTGAAAAAACTGCATGGATAGCTCCGGTGAAAGATTCATGGATGTATCAGGAGTCCAGATCATGGGGTGCCCCATTAAAAGGATTTCAGGGTGAAAGTTTTTACTCAGCACCCAATCCGAAAATAGGGGCTGTGTTTACATATTATCTGAAAAACGATCTGAAGACGCTCAGGGAAAAACGAACAGAAGCCGAAAGTGAAAAGAAAAAAGCCGGAGCAAATATTTACTATCCGTCAGCCGATAGCATGCGTCTTGAAGATAATTACCCTGACCCGTATTTATTATTTGTTATCTCAGATGAATCCGGTAATGTTGTAAGAAAAATTAAATCCTCTCCGAAGAAAGGCATAAACAGAATTACCTGGGACTTCAGATATAATTCACCCGGAGAAATCAGTTTCAAATCACCCGACCCGACAAATCCATATGATGTTGCCGAAACCGGATACCTCGCTATGCCGGGTAATTATAAAGTCTCAATGAGTAAATATGAAGACGGTAAATTAACTGAATTAGTTCCGGCACAATCCTTCAAGGTGAATTTATTGAATGTTTCAACTCTGCCGGTCGCTGACAAGAAAGTACTGGATGATTTCTGCAAGAAGGTTAGTGAATTACGCAGAGCATTCGCTTCCGCCGATTCATACCGCGATGAACTCAACGGCAAAATCAAATATATCAAACAAGCAATTATAGAAACACCGGCTACCTTGCCAAATGCTGAATCAGATCTGCGTACAATTGAACAGAAACTTGCCGATTTAAATATGAAATTAAATGGTGACGCAAGCCTTGCCAAAAGGGAATTTGAAACCCCTACCTCACTTAACAGCCGTATTGGTTCAATCGAAAGTCTTTTATGGACTACTTCAACAGCACCTACTAAAACTTCAATGCAATCCTATGAAATTGCAGTAAAACAATTCACGCCATTACTCGAGTCGTTAAAATCAATTGACAGTGATATTAAAAAATTGGAATCATTCCTGGAAAAAAACAAAGCACCTTATACACCAGGTAGGTTACCTGAATGGGTTAAGTAATGTTATTTATAACATTCACTAATTTTTATCTACGTGCCCTCTTCGATTCCAACAATTGGAAAAAATTAAAATCGAAATCTGAGAACACTTTTAAATCAATCCGGACTTTGACTCCGGATTGATTTTTTTTCAGCATAAAAGATCCCGCTTTTACGCGGTTGGAATCTGCTCATTGATAACAGATATTTGTACCGTTGATTCACAATTATTAGCTAGCAAAATAATGTGAAATAAAAAATAAAAGATAAAAGTGATAATTCAAAATCGAAGTTGAAAAGTTGGCTTTTATTTATTTAATTTAAATTATTTAAGGGGAAATATTTGATTATTCTTCCCCCGGGGGTATTTGTAGTAGTTAGAACATAAATCTAATTCCAACTTTCAGACAAAGCCGCTATCAGAAATAGTATCGCTTTTCATTCCCGGAACAAATATTTCATTCGTTCGCCATATTATCCTCATCCCATTCAGTCAGAAAATTACCCTTTTCAGTCAGAATGCTTTTTGGCAGGATCATACCGTAACTACTTTTATGCTATGATTAAAATAAAAAACACGGGTAGCTGTAATTTTATAACAGTATTAATATCATTCACAACTATCTGGCTGATCTTAATGACTTCCTGCAAACATGAGCCGGAAATCTTCCCCGGCAAGGAATCAACACAAGTAACAACGGGCGGCAATCCAACAAACCCGGGAAACGGAAATAACAATCCGGTTTCAACCTGCGATCCCGATTCGGTTTATTTTCAGAACCAGGTATT
>CAZAON010000494.1:0-2149 GCA_964486655.1 uncultured Flavobacteriales bacterium | reverse complement strand
TATGGGACATTATTCCGTTGAAATGCACAGACGGGCTTTTGAAAAAAGCCAGGCAGTGGTTTTTGTATTTGACGACAAAAACCTTATTGGTTTTGGACGTGCAATTTCTGATGGAGAATACCAGGCCGCAATTTATGATGTTGCTGTTCTTCCTGAATATCAAAAATTGGGTATTGGCAAAAAAATTATGGAGAATATTATTAATCGAACTCCGGGCTGCAATTATATTTTATATTCATCTCCGGGCAAAGAACCATTTTATGAGAAATTAAAATTTAGTAAAATGAAAACCGGAATGGCGCTTTTTATAAAAAGTGATATAATGCGTGTCAAAGGATTTATAGAATAGCTTATTTTTGAATGATTGATTTATCGGATATGAGCAATGAACTTTTTTTCAAGAAAATCAGGACCTATCATAATATCTCTAAGGAAGCTGAATCAGCCTGGGAAAAATTATTACGTCCTAAAGCATTTAAGAGAGGTGAGTATTTTGTTTCTGAAGGGCAACATCCGAAGGAAGTGGGTTTCGTCGTGAAAGGTCTTTTTTCACAATCATATACCTCTGAATCGGGTGACCATGTAATCAAAGTTTTTTTTCCCGAACAACGTCTTGCAGCCTCTGTGAGTGCCATGCTTAGCAATAGCCCCAGTCCGTATACTATCACTGCTATCGAAAAAAGTAACGTACTAACTTATAATTTTTTTGACTTTAAGAATCTCGTTACTGAGTATAGTGATATTGCCGCATTTTATATAAAGTATATGGAACAACATTGGATCGTAGAAAAAGAGCCGCTTGAAATTTCGTTGAGACATAATGATGCAACAACAAGGTATGGGGAGTTTCTTGAGAAATATCCGCAGTTGGTAAAGCGATTAAAAAAACATCATATTGCTTCCTACCTTGGAATTACGCCAACACAATTGAGCAGGATCTTATTCGCCAATAAATAATTTCCGATTCCTCAACCTATGTAAAGGTATTTGAAGCTGCTATCCTTCATCTTTGCAAAGCAAAATGATGGAAATGGCAAATAAAGTACTAATAAATTTACCGGTTAAGAACCTTTCCCTGTCCGTATCTTTTTTTGAAAAACTGGGGTTCCGTTTCAATAATCTTCTGTCTGACGAACTGGCGGCATGCATGATCATACACGACCATGTATTTGTGATGCTTCTAAGCAATGATTATTTTATTTCAAATACTAAAAAACAAATTTCAGATCCCGCGCTTTATTCAGAGGTGATCATAACAATATACATGGATTCAAAGAATGAAATCAGGAAAATTATTTCAATTGCCCGGGAATTGGGCACTGAGATTTTTTCCGAAGCTGAAGACCGGATGTGGATGTATCGGCATGGATTTTCTGACCCGGATGGCCATCTGTGGGAATTGATATATATAGATAGCTCCCTCGTTCCGAACCCTGAAATTTGACTTAATTCTCAACAAAATATTTTTCGTTTTCTCAACAAATGTAAAAGGAAATTAATCCGGAACGGTAGTTATTTGCATCATCAAATTTCAAAACATACATAAATGAAAACAAGCATTAAAATAACAATTCTCAGTTTTACGGCGCTATTCTCATTGGCAATGGTAGTTAATTCCTGTTCAATAGAACCACGCGCATGGAGCCCTGAAGAAAATAAAGATTTCGAAGTGCCAACTGCATTAAATGAAAAACTAACTTCTGCTCAAATTATCTCTCTGGGTGGCTGGTACGGTCCGGAAGATATTGTTTTTGATGAAAAAGGCAATCTGTATTGTGGCGTTCATTCAAAGAAAACAGATTTTAGTGACGGGAAAATTTTAAAAATTGATTCAAACCAAATAAAAATTAAATAAATGAAAAATCTAATCCTGGTGCTTTTACTTCTAATTTCAGTTGAAACCTATTCTCAAAAAACATTCTCTAAGAGTGAACTAAGTATTAACGGATTTCGCAGTCCGTCTATCGGACTTGAATACAGATACAACCGCGTTTCTGTGCATGCCGGTTATTATCTGACAGCCTTTGACGAAGGTGAGACCACTAATTTTATCAATGCTGGTTTGACTCTGTGGTTTCTTCCGGTTGGGGAAAAGGAAAATCCATCTTCTTTCTTTGCAGGGGCTTCTTACATGCGCGGATTGAATTAT
>CAZAON010000493.1:0-6789 GCA_964486655.1 uncultured Flavobacteriales bacterium | reverse complement strand
TTGATTATTCTGCCATAGCCTTCCTTTTTCATCCCTTCGAAAACACATCTGGCCAGAATATGATTACAGACCAGATGATTCGAAAAAGCGCTTAAAAATTCTTCCGTTTTAGCCGTTGTTATCGGTCCGGATGGCGGTCCGCCCGTATTATTCACCAATATATGTACCGGACCATTTTCAGAGATAAAGCGGGACACCTTTTTTTCCAACTCTTGCGGATTTTCAAAATCTGCAACGATAAAGCTATGCTTCCCGGCCGGATTTAATTCTGTGATTACTTTGTTAAGTTCGCCCTCATTTCGCGCGATAAGAATGACATCTGCCCCCATGTTACTGAGCTCCAGCGCAACCGCCTTGCCTATTCCGCGGGTACTCCCGCAAACGATTGCTTTTTTATTATGCAGATTAAGATTCATTGGCTAATGAGTTGAATAAAGTATATTTTTGAACTGTTTGAAGAGGTTCGCAAAATTACAATAATCTTCAGATTAGCTCAATAACAATAAAAGGCAACGAATGCCGGCCCTTATTCGAAATTAAAGGCCCCGAACATAAAAAATTACTCCTATGGCAACGAAAGCAATTAACTTTAAAAAGTGGATCGACGATAACAGGCATCTGCTAAAACCGCCGGTCGGTAACCAGGTTGTATATCAGCCTGATCAGGATTTTATCGTTATGGTGGTAGGCGGACCGAATGCACGAAAGGATTACCACTTTAACGGAACCGAAGAATTCTTCTACCAGCTGGAAGGCGACATAGTTGTGAAGATTATCGAAGATGGTAAGCCTGTTGATGTGCCAATTAAGGAAGGTGAGATCTGGCTTTTGCCCGCGAACACTCCGCATTCACCACAGCGCGGACCGAATACAGTCGGACTGGTAATGGAAGTGCAACGAAAACCGGGGATGAAAGATGGTTTCATGTGGTTCTGCGAAAAATGCAACAACAAATTGCATGAAGAGTTTTTTATAATGACAGACATTGTTACACAATTACCAAAAGTGATGAGTAATTTTTATTCTGATGTAAATTTGCGGACATGTAAAAAGTGCGGACATGTGATGGAGCCGCCGGTGATGCCGAAATAAATGACGAATTACGAATGACGAATTACGAATATAATTGTCAAATTATTTAATTATTCAATTAGATAAATAATTAATCGTAATGTCAATTCGTAATTTATTTAATTGAGTAATTAATATTCGTAATCCGTAATTGAATATAAATGGCAAAATTAACCCGCAAAGAAAAAATAGCTTTACAACAACAAGAGGGCAAGCCTAAGGCCGCTGTTCTGAAAAAACAGGAGAAGAACATACATTCATTGAAGCGTACACTTGCTTTACTTGTTGCACTTGCCGGCTTTTTATTATATGCGAATACACTTAATCACGATTACGTACTCGACGATTTCGGATTAATCAAGGACAATACACAAACAAAGCAAGGCGCGTCGGCAATTCCGGATATTTTCAAATCGTCGTATCGGACCGGAATGAATATTACCGATTATCAGTTGTACAGGCCACTTTCAAAAGCGATGTTCGCCATGGAATGGGGAATAGCTCCAGACTCTCCTTCGCTCGGACATTGGGTAAATGTTATTTTGTTCGCCTACCTCTGTTACCTGTTATTTATGGTATTAAGCAGGTATCTGAACGGACAACTGCTTATTCCGTTTATCACCGCGCTTATATTTGCCGCGCATCCCCTGCATACAGAAGTAGTCGCCAATATCAAAAGTCGGGACGAAATTTTATGTCTCCTGTTAGTACTTGGATCAATGTGGTTTTTTCATTCATATGTTTCTAATGGATCAACCAGGCACTACCTTGCCGGAATATTTTGTTTCTTCACTGCAATGTTTTCTAAAGAGACTGCGATTACATTCATTGCAGTAATTCCGCTCATGTATTATTTTTTCACAGATGCGGAAAAAGGGAAATACATAAACACAACAATAGGAATGCTTGTAGGCGCGGGAATATTTCTTCTTATTCGAAATAAAGTTCTGGGAAATGTTGAGACGCTGGTTCCGGTCGAGGATAATTCACTCGCAGGCATTAAAGATATAGTCCTTCAAAAAGCTAATGCAATTTATCTCATCGGAGTGTACCTGAGTAAAATGATATTCCCTGCTCCGCTTATGTCAGACGCTTCTTATAATACCTTTCCGCCAATTCCGCTTTCTGACTGGAAATTCCTGGTATCCTTTATTGTAATGCTTGGCGGAGGAGTTTATGCTCTGATTAATTTCAAAAAGAAGGACATCATATCATTCTGCATTTTATATTTCTTTATTACGATTTCGTTGGTATCGAATCTTGTTATTCTAATCGGAACAAATTACGGAGAGCGACTCATGTTTATTCCATCGGTCGGAATTTGTCTGTTGTTCGCTGTTTTGATTTCACGTTTATTGAAACAGGAGCAGACTAAAAGCGGAATGGAGTCTGTGAGTACTTTTTTTGCGAATAACAGTAAAGCCGTACTTTTAACATTTGGTCTTGTCGTGTTATTTTCATTTCAGACGATTGCGCGTAATGGAGACTGGAAAGATAATTATACGCTTTATTCAACCGATGTGAAAAAGGTTCCGAACAGTGCTCATATGCTTTTCTATATGGCAAATCATATTACGACTGAAGAATATCTGAAAGAATTGCCGGATAGTTTGTCACGAAATAAAAGCCGTTACGAAGCAATTGATTTATTGACAAGAGCCGTGACAATCTTTCCTAAATATGCGGATGGTTACCAGCGCCGAGGATTTATTTACAGTCAGTTTAAAGACATGGAACGTGCGGAAGCAGATTACAAGCTAGCCTTGCAAAATAATCCAACGCACCCGATCGTATATAATAACTATGGAACACTTTGTTTCGATCAGCGCAGGTATGAGGAAGCATTCAGTCATTTTCAGAATGCAGTAAAATACAATCCACATTACGCACATGCATTGAATAATCTGGCAAGTGTTTATGGAGTATTCGGACAGGGAGAGACAGAGGCGATGAACAACGATCCGGCAAACCGGGCCGAGCATATGGATCGCGCAAGAAAAAACTTTGAAGCAGCCATCGGGTATTTTCTAAAGTCAATAGAAGCAGATCCGGAATTCGGAGAGCCATACAGATTAGCTTCGGTTACATACAGAAACCTCGGAGATCAGGTGAATGGGGATAAGTATGAACGGCTGTATAAGGAAGTAATGGCAAGGAAATGAATTACGAATGACGAATGACGGATTACGAATATAATTATCAATAAAATTAATTACGAATTGACACTTCGAAAAATTGCAGCCCCAAATTAAATAATTAATAATTCGAATATTATATTCGTAATTCGTCATTTGTAATTCGTAATTGAATATAGCTATGTTAAAAATCGACATCCACACCCACATCATCCCGGAGAACTTACCCGACCTTAAGAGTAAATATGGTTACGGAGGTTTTATAAGTCTCGACCATCATAAGCCCTGTTGTGCGAAGATGATGATAGACGGAAAATTTTTTCGTGAGATACAGGATAATTGCTGGGATGCAGATGTGAGAATAAAAGATTGCAATCATCATCATGTCGACGTTCAGGTGTTGTCAACGATACCGGTAATGTTCAGTTACTGGGCCAAGCCGGCGGATGCGCTGGATCTTTCGATGTTTCTGAATGATCACATTGCGGATATTGTTCACCGTTATCCGACCCGTTTCGCCGGACTGGGCACTGTTCCGATGCAATCACCTGAGCTTGCAATTAAGGAACTGGAGCGATGCATGAAAATTGGTTTGCGCGGAATACAAATTGGTTCACATATCAATGACTGGAATCTGAATGAACCCGCATTGTTACCTGTATTCGAGGCGGCGCAGGAATTAGGTGCATCGGTATTCGTACATCCATGGGAGATGATGGGAAAGGAGAAAATGCCGAAGTACTGGCTGCCATGGTTAGTGGGAATGCCGGCAGAAACATCACTGGCGATTTGCTCGATGATATTCGGAGGAGTATTTGAAAAACTGCCGCGACTGAAAGTTGCCTTCGCTCATGGCGGAGGATCGTTCCCGGCAACAATAGGCCGCATCGAACATGGTTTCAACGTGCGCCCCGATTTAGTTGCAGTCGACAATAACCACAATCCGCGCAAATATTTAAAAAACTTTTATCTCGATTCACTGGTACACGATCCCCTCATGCTCGACTTGTTGGTAAAACTAATGGGCGCAGATCGCATTGCTTTGGGAACTGATTATCCGTTTCCATTGGGAGAGTTGTCACCGGGAAAACTGATTGAGTCGATGCCGTATTCTGATGAGGTGAAGGAGAGATTGTTGGGAGGGACGGCGCTGGAGTGGTTGGGAGTGGGGAAGGGTGTGTTTGAGGGGAAGGTGGGGGTGTGAGTTAATCGATAATCGGATTTAAGGATAATACTATACTGAACGCATCATACTTACTTAGAGGATCATAATTGTAATAAGGGTTTGAGAATTTAATATTTGTAAACAAAAGAATTTTAGTTTTGTTGATTATTTGTGTCCTTTTTAAAGAAGGGATTGTTGCAAAATTAATATGCTAAAATCAATAAACCCCTAAAGAAAGAATATTGCAAACCAGGCCACAATTAATAGAAAAAATTTTAACCCAAAATATCATATTAAGAATCTTGCCAGCTAAATAATTTTATATTACAGTATTATGTTAGATTACTCGGTAATTTATATTTATTCAGATCAACCAACAACTTGCCCTAATTGCGGTTCAAGAAGTGAAATTATTTTAGACTTTTCACACACAAAAGATCAAACTCAAATACATAAGTGTTTAAATCCTAAATGTAAATTTGAATTTGTAATGCAAAATGATAAGGAATTTGAAGATTATGATTTGAAAGTTATTGCAAGTGAGGTTGATAATTCAGAAATTAAAATTTTTGCATGAAGGAGGGTCAAAAATTATGGACAAGGGAAGAACTAATTTTAGCAGTAAATTTATATTGTAAACTTCCGTTTGGAAGATTGCATAGCAGAAATCCGGAAGTAATTAAACTTGCAAACTTAATTGGAAGAACGTCTAATTCAGTCGCATATAAACTTGTAAATTTTGCTAGTCTCGATCCTAGTCTAAAAGCCAGAGGAATTAAAGGAGCTTCAAATGCGAGTAACTTGGATAAGGAAATTTGGAATGAAGTCTTTAATCATTGGGATGAATTGCCATTTGAAAGCGAAAAACTTCTTGCAAAGTTTGAAAAGACTACTGTCGAAAAATTAAACAACATACTTGAAAGTGAATTACCCAAAGAAGGCAAGACAAGGGAACAAGTTGTTAGGGTTAGAATAAATCAATCATTTTTTCGAAGCTCCATTTTAGCGTCATATAATAACACTTGTTGTATTACGGGAATTCAACAATCAGAATTACTGATTGCAGGACATATTAAACCATGGGGTATAGATGAAAAAAACAGATTGAATCCTCAAAACGGTATTGCAATCAATGCACTTCATGACAAAGCATTTGAATCAGGGCTACTAACCATCACTCCTGATTTCAAAATAAGAATTTCTTCACATTTACTCAAACAGAAAAAGTCAAAATCAATTAAAGATTATTTCATCAAATACAATAAACAGAAAATTATTTTGCCATCAAGATTTCTCCCGGACATTGAATTTTTGAAGTATCACAATGATGTGAGATTTAAACATTAATTTCTATTTTAATCATGCATATTCACAATGCAAACCCTCCCCCCATACATCCCCCTAATGTTCAGCCTGACAACCCTATTAACAGTCGCCCTTTTCTACAAATCCGCCAACAACTCTAAAACGACCGTACTAATTTTATTCATTTGGCTGACAATACAAACTGCCATTGGCTTTTCCGGATTTTATACAGTTACCAACACCATTCCGCCCAGATTTTTGATTTTGATTTTGCCTCCTTTGCTTCTGATCATCGGATTGTTTAGTACGTCAAAAGGCAGGCAGTATATTTATAGCCTCGATGCAAAAATGTTAACGATTTTGCATGTAATCAGAATTCCAGTTGAAATCGTTCTCTACTGGCTATTCATCAATAAAACAGTTCCACAACTTATGACTTTCGAAGGCAGGAACTTTGACATCCTTTCGGGACTGACGGCTCCGATTGTTTATTATTTCGGATATATCAGAAAACAGTTAAGCAGAAAAGTATTATTGATCTGGAATTTTATTTGTTTAGGACTTCTATTCAATATTGTTGTCAATGCAATTTTATCAGTTCCATTTCCTTTCCAGAAGTTTGCCTTTGACCAACCCAATATTGCTGTTTTATATTTTCCTTTTAACTGGTTGCCTTCGCTTGTAGTTCCATTGGTTTTATTTTCTCATTTGGCGATAATCAGGCAATTACTAAATGATAAACCAAATTGAATAACAGCGGACATAAGTAATCAAATGAAATTTTAGAAAGCTCGTGTTTTTTTGTAATCAATCCGATGGGGCAACGCTTCATCCCAGGATTCGGGCTTTAAGCATTGACCAATCCCTTTAGATTTTGTGAAATAATTTCGTGAATATTGGAATGGAGGCTGTATAGAGCAGTTATTATTAAAAATAACTATTTTTGATACTTACCAGCGCAGTCTTTATTTCCTAATCTATTTTTTGATTGACAGGGTCGAAGAAAATATAGTAGATCAATTACCACATGACCGGAATAAAACGAATTCAATTACGACAACTGTATTTTCTAATAATTACCTGGTTGATTGCAGCGGTCATCGTCGGTGTGTA
>CAZAON010000492.1:0-9971 GCA_964486655.1 uncultured Flavobacteriales bacterium | reverse complement strand
ATGTCGGCTCGTCACATCCTGGGGCTGGAGAAGGTCCCAAGGGTTCGGCTGTTCGCCGATTAAAGTGGCACGCGAGCTGGGTTCAGAACGTCGTGAGACAGTTCGGTCCCTATCTGTTGTGGGCGTTGGAAGTTTGAGAGGACCTGACTCTAGTACGAGAGGACCGAGTCGGACGTACCTCTAGTGTACCTGTTGTTCCGCCAGGGGCATCGCAGGGTAGCTATGTACGGTTGAGATAAGCGCTGAAAGCATCTAAGCACGAAACTCACCTCAAGATGAGACTTCCTTTAAGGATCGTCAGAGACTATGACGTTGATAGGTTGCAGGTGTAAAGTCAGTAATGGCAAAGCCGAGCAATACTAATTATCCGTAGACTTTTTATCAGATAGAACTCTCTGGTTATTGTTTGTTATTTTCTTTCAATTATGTCAGATATTATGTTTTGGTCAAGACCAAAACGAAAATATTATGGTGACTTTAGCGTTGGTGTCCACCTCTTCCCATTCCGAACAGAGAAGTTAAGCCCAACAGCGCAGATGGTACTGGTGTTACAGCCGGGAGAGTATGTCGTCGCCGTTCTTATAAACCCTCACTTTCGAAAGATCGTGGGGGTTTTTTTATGATCAAAAATCATCAATCTTCAATCGTTTGTTCGGATATCGCAGTCTCGAAGTCTTCGTATATCATCAATCAACAATCGTTTGTTCGGATATCAGAAGACCTTGATATCCGAACAAACGATTAGCGATATTTGATTTTTGAGGACTTCGATATCCGAACAAACGATTAGCGATATTTGATTTTTGAGGACTTCGATATCCGAACAAACGATTAGCGATGTTTGATTTTTGAGGATTTTGATTTCCGAACAAACGATTAGCGATATTTGATTTTTGAAGACTTCGATATCCGAACAAACGAATAGCGATATTTGATTTTTGATTAGCATAAAAAAGTGCTACCTTGTAATACTTATTTCAATAACTAATATGAATTGTATGTAGATTGCTTTTTAAATAATTAATTGTGTCATCCTTTACCATGATTCACTCACGCATGAAAAATTTCATAATCATTTTACTTTTTTTCATTTCTAATTTCAGCTATTCCCAAAAAGAAGGTAACATGTGGTACTTCGGTCAGAATGCCGCTCTGGATTTTAATTCAGGTGTTCCGGTATCGCTGAACAACAGTGCCATGAACCAATGGGAAGGCTGTGCCAGCATTGCAAACAGTAATGGGGTTCTGCTTTTTTATACAGACGGAATGTCTGTTTGGAATGCAAGTCATTCCATTATGCCAAATGGAACCGGATTATTGGGTGGAAATTCGTCTACGCAATCTTCGGTTATTGTTAAGCAGCCGGGCAGTAATACTCTGTATTATGTTTTTACGACTGATTATTATTCTTTTCAGGGATGTAATTATTCAATCGTTGATATGAGTTTGAATTCGGGACTGGGAGATGTCACCGTAAAGAATGTAAATTTATTTATGAATGCAACTGAGAAGCTGACCGCAGTTGCTCATTCCAACGGAGTGGATTTCTGGATCATTACCCATCAGGTGGGCAACAATTCTATAAATGCCTATTTACTCACTGCTGCGGGTTTTAATTCTACTCCGGTTGTAAGTTCTGTCGGACCGGCAATTAATACTGCATATGATGCAACGGGCTATTTGAAAGTTTCTCCGGATGCAACCAGAATGGCGATGGCAATTCAGGATGCGAATGAGTTCTGGTTATTTGATTTTAATTCAACAACCGGAATCGTAACGAATCCAATCATGTTAACAACTCCGGCTACATGGGTATACGGAGTCGAGTTTTCGCCTAACTCCCAAGTATTATATGGAACTACAATTAATCCTGTTGATTATATTTCTCAGTGGGATATCACGTTGGGGAGTGCGGCGGCCATAAATGCATCCAGGTACGATATTGTAACTATAAATGGTTGGGGGTTGAATTTGGGGCCTGACAATAAACTTTATATAGCCAGGCATTTACATTCATATTTAAGTGCGATTAATAATCCGAACGTGCTGGGAGCAGGCTGTAATTATGTTGATACCGCAGTTCTTCTCGGAGTAAATAAAAGTACACTGGGTCTTCCGAATTTTCATGCAAGTATATTTAACACCGGTTTTACCTTTACACAGCTATGTCTGGGTGATTCAACATATTTTACCTTAAGCGATACAGCCGGACTACAATCCGTCAGTTGGAATTTCGGCGACGCCTCGGCCGGGATTAATAATATTTCTTCGTTATTTGCTCCTGCGCATTTGTATTCAGTTGCCGGAACATTTCATGTAAGGCTGATTCGTAACTATACCAATTATACGGATACTGTTTTATCCGATTTAACAATTAGTCAGCGTCCTTCTGTCAACCTTGGATCCGACACCACATTTTGCATTGGTAATTCATACACAATAGTTCCGGGTAGCGGTTATTCAAATTATATATGGCAGAACGGTTCAACTGATAGCGTATTCACTACAACATCAGGAGGAAATTTTTGGGTGACAGTTAGCAATGGAACTTGTTCAAATACAGATTCTATAACATTAAACTCCATTCCTTGTAATTTGCCGACTACTGATTTTACCGTTTCTGATTTTGATTTTTGTCCGAATACATGCATTGATTTTACTGACTTATCTGCGAGCAGTCCGACCTCATGGACCTGGAGTTTTCCCGGCGGTTTACCATCGACATCAACTTTACAAAACCCTTCAGACATTTGTTACAGCACTCCGGGTAATTACAATGTAAGTTTAATTGCCTGTAATAACTCGGGCTGCGATACTCTTAATATGACCAATCTGATTACCGTTTTTCCACCGGTGAACTTTGCGCCTATCGTTCAGATTGGAGATACATTATTTAGTGTTCCGGGATTTTCGGTATATCAGTGGTACGACAGCAGCTCGGCAATCCCCGGAGCTGATCTTTACTATTATATTCCTTTGCATAATGGAACATATTCGGTGCAGGTTACCGATAATAACGGTTGTAATGCACTGGCAACAATGTTTGGAGTTACTGTTTCCGACGGAGAAGAGATTGAAAGGGATATTTTTGTTAATGGTTTTTACCATGACGGTTTGGTTTCATTAACATTAAACGGAATTTCAACCTCGCCTGCCCAGGTGCAGATTTTTGATGTTACAGGGAAATTAATTATTTCTGATATACTCAGTATTGAGAGGAGTGCTGGTTCAGCGACTATTGATACAGGTATACTCACTTCCGGGCTTTACATCATAAGAATTGAATACGGAAGTAAAAGTTTAAAGAAGATATTGGTTGTAAATTCGGCTGAATAAAGGCAGATTTTTTGGGTAATGATTCGAAGGTAAACTGACAAATTGTTAAACGTTAAATTAACAGTTAATCGCCATTCGTATAATATTTATTTGATTCAGGTTAAAAATTTCATACCTTCAAACTCGTTGAGGATTTTGATTAAGAATGTATTATTTTTTAAAACATAGTAATCGATGAAGAAAGTAATCTCTGTACTCGTTTTTTTATTTATTTGTTTTTTTTCATTCGCCCAAAAGCAAGGGAATATCTGGTATTTCGGAAATGCCGGATTGGATTTTAATCCGGGCGCGCCCGTAGCATTAACGAATAGTGCAATGAATCAATGGGAAGGAGTCTCAAGTATTGCGGATGCTAACGGAGCCCTACTTTTCTATACCGATGGTCAGTCAGTCTGGAATAAAAATCATATAACAATGCCAAATGGAACGGGGCTACATGGAAATATGTCGTCATGCCAGTCGGCGCTTATCGTTCAAAAACCGGGCAGCAGTAATTTGTACTATATTTTCACGAGTGATGTAGTTCCTAACCAGTATGGTTTTCAGTATTCAATAGTTGATATGAATATGAATGGCGGTTTAGGTGATGTAATAACTTTGAATACGCCTGTCTACACGCCTACAGCGGAAAAGCTTGCAGCGGTAAATCACTCAAACGGTATGGATGTCTGGATTGTCTCACATGAGTTTAATACGAATAATTTTTACGCATATACTCTGACCTCTTCCGGATTGAATTCAACACCTGTAATTAGTTCAGTAGGGCCTGTAGTTGGAGCTACGGCTTATGATGAAATCGGATATCTGAGAATTTCGCCTGACGGAACGAAGGCTGCAATGGATGTGGAAGGTTCGAATATTTGGGTATTATTTGATTTTAGTACTTCCACGGGTGTATTATCAAATCCGATTACTCTTACATCACCGGGAATGTACTGCTATGGTACAGAGTTTTCGCCCAATTCGAAAGTATTATATGGATCTGTGCAGTCGCCGAACGGTATTGTGCAATATGACATTAGCTCAGGAAACGCGGCAACTATTGCGGCGTCAATGATAAATTTACCTATCAGTTCCAATTTGAGTGCACCGGCAGCGTTGTGTGTTGCGCCTGATCATAAGGTTTATTATGTAAGAGATGGTGATACTTATATTGGTGTTATTAATTCGCCGAATGTAATTGGGCCGGG
The DNA here is from genome assembly GCA_964486655.1 of uncultured Flavobacteriales bacterium. Classification (GTDB taxonomy): domain Bacteria; phylum Bacteroidota; class Bacteroidia; order AKYH767-A; family 2013-40CM-41-45; genus JADKIH01. The sequence continues at coordinate 5,445 of CAZAON010000492.1, read as the reverse complement.
TTGCAATCCTGTTGATAATGGGGTGTTTTTAGGAGGCAAAACAAGTGCCTTGGGATTGCCGAATATGAATGCAACATTATTCAACACATCTTTTACATTCACTCAGCTTTGTTTAGGTGATTCTACATATTTCGAAATTCCGGATACTACCGGAATTGTAAGTGTGAACTGGAATTTCGGTGATGCAATTTCGGGAATAAACAATAATTCGACTTTATTAAACCCTGCACATTTATTTTCGATTCCGGCAACATTTCATGTCAGATTAATTACCCATCGAACTGGTTTTACCGATACGACATATGCAAATGTTACTATAACAACTTCACCTGTTGTAAATTTGGGAAGTGATACTTCATTTTGTACAGGTAGTTCTATTGTACTCAATGCCGGGGGAGGATTCACCGGATACAGCTGGCAAGACAATTCAACCGATTCAACCTTGACAGTTAGTTTATCAGGAACATATTGGGTGACGGTAAGCAATGGAACATGTTCAGGAAGCGACTCAATTCAACTAAATGCGATTCCGTGTAATTATCCGGTTACAAATTTTACCGTTTCGAACACCGCTTTTTGCAATAATGGCTGTGTAAATTTTAGTGATATTTCAACAAACAATCCGGTTAGCTGGCAATGGAATTTCCAGGGTGGAGTCCCGTCTTCATCCACGGTGCAAAACCCGGTTAATATTTGTTATCCGAATGGCGGTAATTATAATGTTTCATTGATTGCATGTAACTTAAACGGATGTGATACGCTGGACATGAATAATTTTATTACTGTTTATCCGCCTCCTAATTTCGTTCCAATAAATCAGATCGGAGATACTTTATTTAGTGTACCCGGATTCGCCACTTATCAATGGTATGACGGTTCAGGTTTAATTGTTGGTGCGAATGATTATTTTTTCGTTGCATCACATAATGGAACATATTCTGTACAGGTAACAGATCAGAATGGATGTAATGCGGCTGCGACCATAATTGGAGTTATAGCCTCAGTTGATAATATCGATTTTCAAAATGGAAATCTGACCTCACATTATTCGAATGGAATAATTAGTGTGAACTTAGACGCAAATAGTAATTCGAATATTAAGTTGGAGTTGATTGATAATCTTGGTAGAATACACAAGTCATTAAATAAAAAAGTTCAATCCGGCATAAACCATATTGATATAAATTCCGGATTGCTGGCAACTGGCATTTATTTTATCAGGATTGTTTCCGGAACCAATTCTTTTACTGATAAAGTTGCCGTTGTAAATTAGTTTTCTTCTTTCATTTCCACGCCGCAATTTTGTCCTTCCGGAATATTGGAAATCTTGAATCCATTAGTTTCAAAAAAATCAGGTTTTATGGATTTATTTATTCCTGAGATTTTCATTTTGTAATTCTGTCCTGAATTTTTATTTGTTGAAACTACTTCCATTACCATTGATTTCAATTTTCGGTTCATGAACCAATCTCCCTTACGAACCACATCACTCATCATGCCGCAATGGCTCAATAACCGATAAACTTTACATAGATCGAAGTTGATAGAATTAGTTACCCAGATTTCCGCACTGTAATTTTCGCTCTCAACAATTATTTTTTTGCAGTTGAATCCTTCAATAACTTTTTTCTCATTTGTTGATTTCATTGTAAATGCCCGGTGCCTGATTGTATCTCTGTACATGGCTGCACCATGAATCCGTGTACCTTGTTTTATATTATTAAATGAAATTAACATAGTCCAGGTGCTATCGGCAGGTCTGAAAACAACACGTTTGTTTACTCCTCTTTGCAACATATGATCCTGTACCTGTAATGCCATTTCATTGCCGGTAGAATCGGCTTTTATATTCCATAAAAGTGGCGGGTCTTTATCCGGTTCAGCAGAATCAAAGGACATTAAAAAGCTACCCTCGAAAGGCTTTTGGGCCAAAATTGGCATAGAAACGAAGAAAAAAATAAATAAATACAAACAAAAGGAATTAGCTGATTTCATCCGGCAAGATTAACTTGGATATATTGAACATTAAAATTACATTACTTTTCAATTCCCTCTTTACACCTTAACAGTCACACATCAAACCCAAAACCTATCCATGAAAATGAGGAAATTTTACTTATCACACACAAGATTAGCAATTATTTTTTTTAGCATCATCATTTCAATCAAGGTCAATGCACAAACGAACCCTGCAGCACAAGCGTTACCTTATTCTCAGAATTTCTCAACCCTAACCCATGCTACATCCGCATATCCCGCCGGGTGGCAGGTCTGGAACCTGGGAAGCGGGTCATCATCAAGTTTTCTGCTGACGCCCGGAATTTCTGATTTCCCGATGCAGACACTCAGCACTGCGGCTACAACCACCGGTGGAGCTCATAATTATAATGGAGCCATCGGCTTTTTAGCTGAAGGCTCTTCTCCTTCCGGCACCGCTAATCCTGCTTTAGCATTGGCGATAAACACGACCGGTAAATTTAATGTATTGGTAAATTATAGTATGTTAACAATAAGGAATCCGTATAATGCATCTACCAATAACCGGATTAATCAGGTCGATTTGCAATACAGGATCGGCACATCGGGAAATTTTATTTCAATCGGTGGAACTGCATTATATCAGAACACCACTGTTAATCAAACGACCGCTGTCACTACTCCTCAAAATTCTCTTTCCAAAGCTATTACTCTTCCTGCCGCTTGTAATAATCAGGCTGTTGTTCAATTGCGTTGGGTACAGCGTAATTCTACAGGAACGGTAGGTACACTTTGGCCTAGTTTTGCAGTAGATAACGTTTCGATATGCGCGTCTTCATTGACGCCTACAATTTCAATTGCAGGGCAAACAAATGTTTGCAACGGAAGTCAGATCAATTACACCGCGACAATTACAAACGGAGGAACAACTCCGTCCTATCAATGGAAGAAAAACGGAGTTAATGTTGGTACGAATAGCGCTACATTATCTATCAGCGGCTTACTTACTGGTGATCAAATATCGTGTGTATTAACTTCAAATGCGACTTGCTTAACAGCTCTGACTGCGACATCAAATACAATAACAATTGCCAATTCTAACAGTTCCCCTTCCATAACGCTATCATCATTAACCGACGCTACCTGTGAAGGGTCAAGCGATGGTTCAATTGATATATCAGTTACAGGTGGAGCCGCACCCTATACTATAGTTTGGGATACGATAAATACTTCAAACATATTTATTGTAACAGTTGGAACTGAAACAGCGAATAATCCTAATCCTCCAAGTATCGGATTATCGTTCTATGTTGACGGCGTTGAAACAAAGGAACTTTATCTGACTCGTGGAATTGAGTATTTCTTTAATGTAAGTGGAGGACATCCATTTCATATTTCTACCGATCCTGTAGGAGGTTCGTCAATCGGACTGGTAACTCAGGGTCAGACAGGTGCACCGACCGGATTCGGAACTGTTAGTTTTAAGCCAAGGCCCGCACATCCTAACTTGTTATATTATCCATGTGCCTCACATGCTAATATGGGATACAGAGTTAATATTGTTAATGGTTATGTTATTGAAGATCCTGTTAATCTTCATCCCGGAACATATTCCGTTTCGGTTACTGATGCAAATGGATGTACAGCTACCGCTTCCTATACAATTAATTTTGGAACCAGTCCGATTTCATTATCGTCAACAGTTACAGATGCCTCTTGTAATTCTGCTAACGGATTAATCAATCTCGATATAAGCGGCGGAACAGGAAATTACACGGCTTGTTGGGATACTCTTAATAAAACAACCGGGGCTTTATTCGGTGTAACAGTTGGTTCTAAAGTGGCCGGACATCCGTATTTTGGTTTGGGTAGCGCACTTTCTTATTATATAAACGGTGTTCAGGCACCTGAATTAAAACTTGCCAGAGGAATCCCTTATACCTTTAATATTTTAAATCCGGGACATCCATGGTTTATTTCTACCGATAACGTTGGTGGAAATTCAACAACCGGAATTGTTAGCGGACAAACAGGAGCGCCAAATGATAATGGAGTAGTGATATTTACGCCTGACAATTCACATCCTTCATTGCTTCGATATGTTTGTGCCAATCATCAATACATGGGGTATAATGTGACCATTAGCAATGCATATTGTATAGAAGATCCTGATAATCTTAGTCCGGGAATTTATACGGTTACCGTAACTGATGACCTTGGATGTAAAGCAACAGATCAGTATACTGTAAATGAAATTCCGGGTTTGAGCCTTTCGGCCAATATAACGGATGCAACTTGTAATTCAATTAATGATGGCGCCATTGACATTACTGTTAGCGGTGGAACCGGTCCGTATACTATATGTTGGGATACTTCCAACACACAAAACGGAAATCAGTTTATAGTAACGTCTGGTGCAAAAACTGCGGCTCATCCTTTGTTTGGCCAGGGAAGTGCTAACGGATATATTGTTAACGGAGTGCAGGGGAAGGAACTTAAATTAATCAGGGGAATTCCGTATAGCTTTAATGTGTTTGCTACAAATCATCCTTTCCGAATCACAACAGATCTTGCGGGAGGAACAACAAATAATGTTGTTTCAAGTGGTCAGACCGGCGCTCCAACGCAGAACGGAACAGTAACATTTAAACCGAATATTTCTCATCCTTCATTATTATATTATTCCTGTGAGTTTCATCAGTACATGGGTTATAATGTACAGATATCAGATGGATACTGTACCGAGGATCTGAGCAATTTATATCCGGGAACTTATACTGCTATTATTACCGATGCTATTGGTTGTACAACGACTCAGTCATTTATTGTGGGTACATCACCTCAAGGCAGCGATATATGCGGAAACGGACTTGATGATGATTGTGATGGAACGATAGACAATGGTGCATGTGGAACGCAGTTGAATTTAAGAGTACTTATTGAAGGATATTACATTGGAGTTGGACAAATGGCAGCAGTAATTGATCCAATGCTTCAGCCGAACGATTGTGATACCATAACTGTTGAACTTGCATCTTCCGTTTCCCCATATACTACACAAATCACTAAACGAGTGATCTTAGATACCGGAGGAAATACATCAATATCATATCTGCAAAATCTATCAGGCAACAGTTATTATATTGTATTAAGACATCGTAATGCGCTGGAAACCTGGAGCAGTCAGCCTGTTTTATTTTCACCTGTAACATCATATGATTTTACGACAGCCGCTACAAAAGCATTTGGAAGTAATATGGTTCAGACATTTGATTTGCAGGGATGGTGCATATTTAGTGGTGATATTTCGGATGCCAACCTCGGGATGATCGGTTATCAGGATGCTGTGATCGAATCTCAGGATTACCTTGATATGGAAAACGCAGTTTCGTCCATTACCATAGGCTATACACCGGGAGATCTCACCGGTGATGCCGTGGTTGAATCGGGTGATTATTTAATCATGGA
>CAZAON010000491.1:0-11334 GCA_964486655.1 uncultured Flavobacteriales bacterium | reverse complement strand
AAGATTTTACGGTAGCGCAAAAGAAGAATTTACACCATATGTAGAAATTCTGGATGTTACAACCATAGGTATTCCTGATTTGGCAGACGATTTTTCATTTAATGTCTATCCAAATCCATCAACGGGGCCAATTACAATTTTACTTGGCGATATGGATGCTAAAATCTCAATTACAGATATCCTTGGTCACGAAATACTAAATACAAAAACAACAGACAGAAAAATTAACATTCAACTTGATAATAACGGCTTGTACTTTGTTATGGTAAAAACGAAAGAAGGAACGGCAATCAGAAAGCTCTTGGTGCACAGATGAAAAAAATATTTTTCAATTTCATTTTATTTACAAACCTCGTAAGTCATGCAAATGCACAAACAACTATTGGACTAATACAGCACAACACAGGATCATTAGATAATGGCTACATTTTATTTGCCCCGATAAGTAGCACTAAAACTTACTTAATAGACAAATGCGGCAAAGAAGTAAAATCATGGTCTAGCAATTACAAACCGTCGAATTCTTGTTACATCCTTAATGATGGAACATTGTTACGTGCCGGAAATGTAAATAGTGCCATATTTAGTGCTGGTGGAAGCGGAGGTATCATTGAGAAGTTTGACTGGAGTGGAAATGTTATTTGGAATTATACAATTTCTGATGCAACAAAATGTCAGCACCACGACATTAAAGGTTTACCAAACGGAAATGTATTGGTAATCGCCTGGGATTTGAAAACTGATCTGGATGCAATTAACCATGGAAGAAATCCTGCTTTAGTTTCAACAGCTGTTTGGAGCGAACAGATCCTGGAAATTCAGCCTGTTGGGTTAGACAGCGGAATAGTAGTTTGGGAATGGCATCTCTGGGATCATTTAATACAGGATTTTGATAATACTAAACCTAATTACGGACAAATTAATTCATTTCCGGAACGTATAAATATTAATTACAAAGCAAGCGCAACGAATGAAGATTGGATACACCTGAATTCAATTGACTATAATCCCGCCCTTGATCAGATTCTCGTAAGCTCACATGCATTCGATGAAATCTGGATCATTGACCATAGTACTACAACTGCCCAGGCTGCAAGTCATACAGGTGGAAATTCAGGTAAGGGTGGTGATATATTATACCGATGGGGAAATCCTTTAGCTTATAACACCGGAACAACTGCCCGGTTTTTTGGACAACATAATGCACATTGGATTGATAGTGGTCTACCCTATCAGAATCAAATCATGGTTTTTAACAATGGCCAGGGTAGGCCCGGAGGAAATTATTCAACTATAGACATTATTTACCCACCGAGTACCGGATTTACTTATAATTCGTCACTACCATATCTGCCCAATTCAACAACCTGGACCTATAATTCAGGTAATCCGAACAATCTTTATGCACCAAATGTCTCCGGTGCTCAGCAATTACCCAATGGAAATGTTCTTTATTGCAATGGCCCGGCAGGGACATTTGTAGAAATAGACAGCACAACCAATGTAGTATGGAAATATATCAATCCGGTTTCCGGTTCAGGTATTATGACACAGGGAACAACGCCGGCACAAAATGTCGTTTTCAGATGTAATTATTACCCAAGTTCCTTTGCCGGATTTGCAGGACAAATATTAACTGCAAATACTATCATTGAAAATGTAAATACTGTTTCAGACTCATGTAATCTTATTTCTTCAATTGCCGAAATAAATCCTCTTGCTGATATACAAATTTTTCCAAATCCGTCACGAGACGACTTGAATATTCAGATTGACGGATTTAATGCTGAAATAATAACTATTGAACTTTACGACTTGGTTGGCAAATTGATGCTTAACAAAAAATATTTTAATGAAGGAAATTTTTGTAATTTAGATTTAAGATCACTTGATGCAGGTTGCTATTTAATTAAAATATCATCGTCTCATTTTGAAACAACGAAAAAGATAATTATTACAAGTCCTATGAAATGATTTATCGAAATTTATACACAATATTATTGTCTATATCTTTTATTGGAAATATTTTCACCAGTTTCGGACAGATCAAAATACTTCATTATACAGAAACCTCCGGCTTCGACCACCAAACCCGAAGCTCATCATTCAACTTTTTCAATTCCATTGCCGGTAGCATGGGATACTCAATTGATGATGATTCAACCGGCAATAAATTCGGATCTTTAACTGATTTGCTGTCATATGATGTTGTAATTTTTTCGAACACTTCCGGTGATGCAATTCTAGATTCTGCCGAACGAGGTAATTTTGAAACTTACATTTCCAACGGAGGGAACGTTCTCGCTATACATTCGGCGACAGACACGTACAGACATTCGACTTCGAACGGAGCAAATACAGGAACGTGGGACTTTTTCCCTGAACTGATCGGAGCAAGCGTTCAACAGAATCCCAATCATGTAAATGGCACACCTGTCTTCAGTATGCAATCAACGATCACTCATCCGCTTTTATATAATATTCCGTCACCGTGGACCAAAGCCGAAGAGTATTACTATTGGGAGAATGGATATTACGATTCAACAAATATCGTTCTGTTGACTGTAGAAACTACCGGGATAAATTCTTATGACTCATCACGGGCAACCACATGGTACAAAACGCCCATAATGGGAAACAGGGTATTCTATACATCTCTCGGTCATAAATCCTCAGATTTCGTTCAGGATACGGTATTTCAATTGTTACTGAAGAATGCTTTGCAATGGTGCGTTGGATCAAATCCGGGTATATTTGAAAATGTAGCCGACAATATTAAAATATGGCCAAACCCATTCACTGGAAAAGTTCACATTGATGGTTGTCTGGAATCAAATCTGAAAGTTTATTCAATAGAGGGCAGACTAATTTTCAGCGAAATGATTGATTCAGACAACTACCTCAAAGAGATATCGGGTTTGCAGGGCGGATATTACATTTTTAGTATCTTGAAAGATGGCTTTAGAATTAATAAAATAGTCAATTATATTATTGAATAAAGAGGAATTGACTTATCTTAGGTTCGCTATTAAAATCTCATGAACCTCTTAATTTATATTCTTCTTTTTGCAGCCGGTGTTTCTTCCTGCTTTTTCTATTATAAAGGCCGTCTTAAATCATGGGTTAGATTAGTTAATATAAAAATTGATAATCTGATTAGCGGCAAAACTTTAGATTCTTTCTCAAATAAAGAAACAGAAAGACTGCCATCAGAGTTTACTTCAATAATTGAAAAAGCGAACAAAATAATTCAGGACAAAAGCCAAACTTTGAATAAACAGGAACTAAAAACAGAAAACGAGGATCTTTCTGCAAATTACAAGAAGACTATCGATAATTTATATATCGTTAATGAATTAGGGCGTCGTGTTACGTCCTCACTGAATCTCCATCAAACATTTGAGCATCTATACAAAACCATCAACTCGATGATGGATGCCGCTGTTCTGGAACTTTCAGTCGCTAATGAAGTTACCGGCGAAAGAAAGATTTTTTCAAACATCAAATCTCCTGAGAACAATTCAACTCCTTATACCAATCACATAGCCGATTGGTGCTTTACAAATAACCGTGAAGTATATTTAGAAGATGCTGAAAATGACTATGGCCGCTATGTTTTTCAGCCTTTAATATTTCCCGATGGCCGAGTTGCAAAATCTGTTATAGCCTTTCCGGTAATTAACAGAAATGCGGTATCGGGCACCCTCTGTATAAGTAGCTTCCAAAAAAACACGTTCAGTGATTATCACAGGGAAATCATTCGACTTCTGCTAGGCTACATTTCTGTCGCCATTGAAAATGCCATAAGGCATGAAGAACTTAATCTGACAAAGATTCGAGCGGAACAAAGTGAAAAATTCAAGGAACAATTCCTTGCAAACATGAGTCATGAAATCCGCACGCCGATAAATGCCGTTACCGGAATGACAGGTCTACTGCTTGACAAACAACCAAGACCTGACCAATTGCGATATCTTGAAAGTATACGCAATGCTTCCGATTCATTGCTCGTGATTATTAATGATATTCTCGATCTTTCAAAGATCGAAGCCGGGAAAATTGAATTTGAAAAAATTGATTTTTCAATCACTGATCTTGTCAAAAATGTCAGAGAGATCATGCAATTCAAAATTGAAGAAAAGGGGCTTTCCTACTTTGAAAAAATAGATGAAAACATTCCGCCCATACTTGTTGGTGATCCTACACGATTGATACAAGTGCTTATCAATTTAATAGGCAATGCGATTAAATTTACTGAAAAAGGAAACGTCACACTTAATGTTAGTTTAGAAAATAAGATTTTACCTTCAATAAAATTAAATGACATTGTAAAGAATTCTTTTTTACGATTCGATATCACAGACACGGGTATCGGAATGACAAAATCACAAGTAAATAAATTGTTTCAGAATTATGCCCAGGCAAGTATTGAAACAGCCCGGAAATATGGAGGTACGGGGCTTGGACTTAGTATTTCCAAAAAACTTGTGGAATTACAGAACGGAACAATTGAAGTAAGGAGTGAAGCTGGCAAAGGAAGCACATTTACATTTACACTTCCATTTATTGTAAGTAATAACAAAAAGGTAACTGTAAAGGAAAAAATCGTTTCTACAGAAATGCTGATGTACCTGCGCGGTAAACGAATTTTGCTTTGTGACGATAATGAATATAACAGAATCGTTGTGAGAGAGACGTTGAATTTAAAAATTGAAGGTTGTCAAATTGATGAGGCGACTAACGGTAAAGAGGCTTTAGAAATGATCAGGAAAAACAAGTATGATGTGGTACTGATGGATCTTGTGATGCCTCAACTGGACGGACTGGAGGCCACCCGTATCATTCGTAACGAATTCCCCTACCCTCTCAATACAATTCCAATCATAGCTCTTACCGCATCAGTGGTTAAAAGTGAATTGGAAAAAAGCTATGCTGCCGGCATGAATGGATTTATCCCAAAACCCTTCAAGTCGCAGGAACTTATTGGCGCTATTTATAACAGTCTGAACAATTCAAATATTTATATTGAAGAGCCCCCGGAAGTCCGGAAAAGTCAGCCTCACAAAGGAGTGATCGATTTAAGTTACCTGCTTGAATTTACAGAAGGAGATGAAGTCAGAATGCAGCGGCAATTGGAATTATTTATTCAAAAGACACCGTTAAACATCAATACATTATTATCAGCACTGGAGAAAAAAGATTATCAGCAAATTCGTATTACAGTACATTCGATGAAACCACAGTTACATTTTACGGGAGTAATATCCGGACTTGATATAGCGGAACAAATTGAACAGGCATGCATTGATAACGTTTCATTTGAAGTAATAAATGAATTGACAAATAAACTTAAAATTATTTGCGAACAAGCCACAGTAGAAATTCTCAATCTTTCCTTAATAAGTAACAAGTAGAACCACTTGTTTTTTTATAGTAAGTTTTATTTATTTGATACAAAATCAAACTTATTATGAAATACATGAAAAAACTATATCTGCTTATTACGCTTATCACTGCATCTTTTAGTTCTAATGCCCAATACAGCATTTGCACTCAGTATGGTAATCTCACTGATTGCGATACAATGTCAAAAGGCTTTTTTCTGGTATGGTGGGACAAGCAAGCCAATTACTCAGCCGATGCCGCTGTACTGCTGGATTCGATGACCATTTACAGGGATTATTGCCTGAACATATTGGCAATGCAGGATCCTCCAAATCCCGGAAACGGATGTTTTTATAACATCTATCTGCATACCCCTACAGACATTTTCCCGAATACCTGGGCCATGGGTCAGGGAACCGACTCGTTGGGCAACCCCTACCTGGCCATACCTATCGGTCAGCAAAATAACTGGCTGGGTGTAAGTCATGAAACCTTTCATGTATTCCAATACAGTGCGACCGCTCCCGGATTTGCATATGGAGGAGACAGCCAATGGTATACTGAAGCATCAGCCAACTGGTTCGCCGCCAAGCGTAACTCGGCACATGATGAAGCTTTTCTTGTATCCGAAATACTCGTTCGCCTCCCACATGTTTCGCTTTGGTTGAGTTTCGATAATTTCCCGGGCTGGTATCCATTAAATTGGCAGAGGCAGGTTCACCAATACGGCCTTTCAAACTGGCTTTATTACTTAACAGACATTGAAGGTGTGGATGATTCCATAATAACAAGCGGAATGTATAGTACGACAACAGAATTGCCACAGGAATATTTTTACAACAGAATTGGTGGAGACACTATTCGCGATTACTTTCTCAATTGGGCAGCACACATGACAAATGAATTTGATTATTTAACTCCCGCACAAAATACGAGACAAATACTCGAATGGAATACCTACTCAGATCCGCTCGATGACAACGAATATGTCGAGACATTCTCCGACACAGGTACGAGTGGCTGGTACCGTCCCGATACCTCTCTTACAACCTGTGCCTGGGCATTTAATACCTATAAAATTACAAACACAACTCCTTCAATATATACCTTCTCTCTGAGGGGCGATTCAACGGGATCGGAAGGCACTCCATCATATTTTACTGGAACTGTAGTTTTACAATCTGCAATCGGCACAACATTTCACCCGCTAAATATGATGAACGAACTTGAAGGAGCTGTTACTATAAGTATGACTCCGGCCGATACTGTCGCATACCTGATTATTGCATCGACGCCTGAAACTTTCACAGGGGTATCTCAGCACTTTAATTATGAAATCAATATCGGTTTTACAAACACAACGGACATTAATAAGTACGAACCGAATTTCAAGAAAATTGAAGCAGCAAGATATAATGCCCTGGGCCAAAAGGTTGATAAAAGTTTCAAAGGGCTGCAAATTGTGGTATATACTGATGGCTCAACCAGAAGAGTAATGAATAATAATGAATAATAGATATAAGATATTAGATAGTAGATTTCTGGAGGTACTCAGTATTAATCCGCTCTTAAAGGCATGAGCTGGGGTAATGAAATCCTTAAGGGGATTTTATTACCCTTTATTTTTCTTCTTTTATGACATTATTTAAATAACCTTTTATTATATTTATATACGAAATTCCATTTTAGTTCTTTACTTACTTTAATCCTTTTATTATCCTGATATAGCTTATTTAGCAATTAGTTATCTTTTTCAACTACTAAATCAATTGCAGAACTAGTTTCAGAGAATAATATTTTAGTTCAATTTAAAATTCGTTTTAAAATGAAAAAAACTGACCAAACACTACTTCATGAAGAAAAGAGACTTGCTGCAGTTCATTCTTACGACCTGATCAATACACATCGTCACGACTATTTAGACAATATTACTTCGCTTGCTTCCTTACTTTGCAATACTGGTATTTCCCTTGTTTCGATTTTAGACGATTCAACTCAATGGTTTGTTTCTTCGACAGGGACAACACTCAAAAAAACCCAAAAAGATATTTCAATCTGCCAGTATACCATTAAGCAAGACGATATTCTTGAAATTAATGATACTTATAGTACGCCGGAATTTAATTCGAACCCACTTGTACATGGTAATTTGAATATGCGATTCTACGCAGGTGTACCACTGAAAGACCCGGACGGATATAATATTGGCGCGCTCTGTGTAATTGACAATAAACCGCGCAGGCTTAATGATATTCAGAAAACATCCTTAAAAATATTAGCAAAAGCAGTCATGGATTATATTGTACTGCAAAGAACCAAGAATCATATCACGAAGCTAAACTCACAACTAGATAATTTTTTTGAATTATCACCCGACTTTTTATGTACCGCATCGTCTGACGGATATTTTCAAAAAGTAAATTCAACATTTTCAAGAGAACTTGGCTATACCAGAGATGAACTGCTGAAGGTTCCTTTTTTAGATTTTGTACATCCCGATGATAAAGGAAAAACAATTGATGTACTGAAAAATATTAATATGAAGTCGGCTACTGTAATGTTTTTCCGTAACAGGTATCTACGAAAAGATGGCAGTTATATCTGGATGAGCTGGAATGCAATTCCTGATATTGAAACAGGACTTATAATAGCCACAGCGAGAAATGTTACAGAATTGATCAGGATGGAAGAAGAACTTAAAGGCAAAAAAAATCTGGAAAAAAGACTTACTGAGGAAAAATTCGCTCAATTAATAAACCTGACATCACAAATATCACATGAAATTCTCAATCCCATTAATCTTGTAATTGGATTCGCTGACATTACACTGGACATGATTAAAGAAATTACACCTTTAACCACAGAAGAGGAGAGAGAAAATATTCTTGCCAGTATCAAATCAGACCAGGAAAAAATACTGGAACATAGTCGCGGAATAAATGCGCTTATTCACAAAATGAATCATGATGTGGACAATAATTATATTCCTTCAATCTATCAGAGGAATAATATTTCAAACGAACAGGAAATAAATATTCTTTGCACTGAATTCGCTAAAATCGCTTTTAACAATTTCAAACAACGATTCAATAATTTTGAATGCGAAATAAATTATTCCTTAGAACCTAAAAATCCAAAAAGCAGAATTTCCATAGCTGATTTTGGCGAATCAATATTGAGCGTTTTAAATAATGCCTTTGAAGCCGTGATTAACATGAAAAAGCGGAATTCAGATTTCCTTCCAGTCCTGTCATTGAAAACTTCTCAAAAAAATGGAAATATTGATATTAGAATTACCAACAACGGCCCGAAAATTCCTGCCGATATCAGCGATAAGATATTTATTCCGTTTTTCACCACAAAACATAATGGTCAAAAGGGAATTGGATTAGGACTGGCAACAAGTTATAGTATTCTGAAAAACAACAACGGATCAATTGTTCTTGAAAAATCAGATTCTAAAGAAACAACTTTCAAAATAACATTACCGTTATCAGTAAATACGTAATAACCCTTATAAGTACGTTAATTTATATTTCTCGATCTCAACGGTCAGTTTGCCTTTATAAACCTTGTATTAATACTGTAGCTATTACTTCTTAATTCTATAAAATAAGTTCCTCGTGTTAAATCAGAGATTTCAACAGAGCTGACACCTTTTTCAATTTCTTTCATTTCCGAATGAACTACTTCTCCTAAAATATTTCTTACACGAACTTCAACAGAAGTTTCATTTCCGTCATAATTGAAGTATAATAAATCGTGGGCCGGATTAGGAAATACATTGAAGTGAACCAAATTGTTTCCTTCGTCAATACCCAGAGACGGATCGTAATTATCAGAACTTACGGCAAGCAGCCAGATCTCGGGATCAAATAGAATATATATTGGAGTAAATGATAATGGAATGTGATATATCTGCCCTGAATAGGTATTATTAAAAACAAGCAGTGTATCATTAGTGCCGTCGGAAAATAGAATGGGAACGTCCATTTCGAAATATGAAACAGATGGATGAGATTGAGACTGATTGATACGAACAATCAATTCATTATTCTGGAAGAACCAATCGACGGAATAAGTCGGATAACCTTCTCCATAGTACCATTGATTAAAAAAAGTCGTAAGATTCAATCCGCTCGAAGCTTCCATGTGGCTTTTCAACTGCGGCGTTTTTGCATATTTGTAGGCTAATGAAGTATCGTTCAGATAATTTCTAATGGACTGAAAAAAAGCTGAATCACCCATTTCCCATCTTAACATATGCAAAAGAAATGCTCCCTTGCTGTAGGTAAGTCTGCCGTCAAAAATGCGACTTACACTGGTTGTATCGTCACATAAAACTGATCCGCCCGGTTGGCTCGTAATATAAGATCTCGTACTCGCTTTCCAGTTCGACCAGTCGGCAGGAGTGAGAAGAAATTCTTTCGTCAATGCTTCCGAATAAGTTGCAAAGCCTTCATTTAGCCATATATCTTCAAAACTTCCGCATGTAACCATATCGCCGAACCATTGATGAGCACATTCGTGTGCAATTAGCGGGCCGTTGAAATTCAATACAAAACTCATAGTCTGATGCTCTTCTCCCCCGCCCCACGTCCACTGGCAATGGCCATACTTTTCATTGACAAACGGATAATTAATAAATAAACTGTCGTAAAGATTTATCACATCAATAATAAATGGAACCTGAATGGTTGCAGCTAAAGAATCTTCCGGGAAAACATAATTTAAAATTTCGAGAGTATCATTTCCGATCTGCATGTAATTCGAAAACACCTGGTAATCCGTAACTGCGATACCGACTAAATAGGCAGTGATTGGATAGCGGCTTTTCCAGTGATATGTATTTTGATTTGGAGATTGATATGTACCCACTAAAACTCCATTAGTACCGGCTCTGAATTCATTTGGAGTAGTAATCAGAATGTCGATTGAATCAATTTTATCGTCAAGACTTTGTTTACAAGGCCACCAGTCGCGTGCTCCATATGGTTCCGAAAGAGTGCTGATAATTGGAACCAAACCATTATTATGGTAATTCAACGTGAAGGAACCGAAACCGGTTTGAACAGGAACTCCACTATAACGTATCTCGACTGAATCCAGAGTACCGGCAGGAATACTGTTTGGTAAAGAAATTTGAACAAGATCATTCGGACGAATAAAAGAAACTCCTGCACCATGATATATAACCGAATCAACAGTCATTGGATTGGCAAAATCAAAATCAATTATCGAAAGCGGGTTACCGGTCGGAACAAAATAAGTGACTATTGTTCCACTAATAAAATTTACAACAGGGTCGATATACCATTCGCAGCGATGATATTTCACATCATATTCTGCGGTTACATTGCTTGTGGGAGCAGTAATGTTGATCTGATGATTTCTATTGCAGGCGGCAGATAAATCTTTATCCGATACAAATTGGGCATGGCATACGGATGAGATTAATAAACAAATGAGAAGGGCTCGTAACATTAGAGGCGGATTTGAATACTAAGGTAAGGAAATATTTATTGTACTGTAATTCTCCTAACCTCTCCGTTTGCGAGGTGTATTAAATAAACTCCTTTAACTAATTTCTCGATATTTATGGAAGAAATTTCCTTGTTTAAAATTCCATTCATCACAACACCACCTAATAGATCGGTTATAGTATATTCACTATTGAGCAGATGCCGGTCAGATTTAACATATACCGTGTAGGTGGTAGGATTTGGATAAACACGAAGAGAAGAAACTCCACTTATTTCATTTAGTGAAACGGAGCTCTGGTATAAGCCTGTTATTTCCTGCTGTGTAAGCGCACGAGTCCAGATTCCAACTTCATCTAAGTAACCTTTAAAAAAATTGGCAGCTCCGGTAAGTCCTCTGCCTATATAAAATGGCAAATTTGTCGAAGTACTTCCGAAATTGGTAAAATTCGCCGTATCGCTCTGTACT
>CAZAON010000490.1:0-4245 GCA_964486655.1 uncultured Flavobacteriales bacterium | reverse complement strand
CCAATTGGTTTCATGTGGAACCTTTAGTTCTAAAACCATAATTGTAATTATGATGGCAACCACACCATCACTAAATGCTTCGAGCCGGCCTTTTGTCACGGAAATAGATTAGTAGAGCGGGAATTTTTCCATCATCGCATGCACTTTCTTTTTCACCGCAGCGAGTTTGGTTTCGTTCTCGTGGTTCATTAAAACTTCGTCGATCAAGTCAACCATTTTAATGCAATCTTTTTCTTTAACTCCACGAGTGGTAACGGCGGGAGTTCCGATTCTGATTCCTGATGTTACAAACGGTGATTTGTCGTCAAACGGTACCATGTTTTTATTCAAAGTGATATCCGCTTTTACAAGTGCATTCTCGGCTAATTTTCCGGTGAGGTTTTTAGATCGAAGATCAATCAGCATACAATGATTGTCTGTTCCGTTGCTGATGACTTTATAACCCAATTCAACAAAATGTTTTGCCATCGCTGAAGCATTCTTGATCACCTGAACACAATATTTCAGATAATCGTCGGAAAGATCTTCACCGAAAGCTACAGCCTTGGCAGCAATCACATGTTCTAACGGTCCGCCTTGCGTACCCGGAAAAACAGCGCCATCCAAAACAGCGCTCATCATTTTTATTTCTCCCTTAAGTGTTTTTTGTCCCATCGGATTTTCAAAATCATTTCCCATCATAATCATTCCGCCACGCGGACCACGCAATGTTTTATGAGTGGTTGTAGTAACAACATGGCAATGGGGCAGCGGATCGCTTAATAATCCGCGTGCAATTAATCCCGCAGGGTGAGCGATGTCAGCCATCAGTAAGGCTCCAACTTCATCTGCAATTTTTCTCATGCGCGCATAATCCCAGTCACGTGAATAGGCGGAAGCACCCGCAATGATTAATTTAGGTTTATGTTCTTTCGCCATTTTCTCCATGTGATCGTAATCAACACGGCCTGTTTCGCGGTTCACACCGTAAAATACAGGGCGATACAAACGTCCCGAAAAATTAACGGGAGATCCGTGTGTAAGGTGACCGCCATGTGAGAGATCGAATCCGAGTATGGTATCACCCGGATTAATTAATCCGAGCATGACTGCCGCATTGGCCTGAGCTCCGGAATGCGGCTGAACATTTGCCCAGGCAGCATTGAATAAAATTTTTGCACGATCAATGGCAATTTGTTCTACCTGGTCGACGATTTCACAACCTCCATAATATCTTTTTCCGGGAAGTCCTTCGGCATATTTATTAGTCAGGCATGAGCCCATCGCCTGCATGACCTGTTTACTTACGAAGTTTTCGGAAGCGATAAGTTCAAGTCCTTCTTCCTGGCGTTTCTTTTCTTTTGTAATTAATGAAAAAATTTCTGTGTCTTTTTCCAACATGATATTTAGAGATTATATTTATTATCCGAAATCAATTTCTGTACTGTCTCCGAGATTGAATGACTGACTGAGTCCGTGTAAGGAAGCATCGGATCCGATCACGGAATGATGCATGACCGTGTTTTTTATCTCAGAGTATGAACCAATGATCGCATCTTTTATTATCGATGAAGTGATAATGGTATTATTGCCGATAGAAACATTTGGTCCGATGATACTGTTGCTTATCTGACAGTTTTCCGAAAAACTGACAGGTTCAATGATGATGGTATTCTCGAAAGAAAATTTAGTGAGATAAGCTGAATTTTTTTTGAGCAGAACCGCATTTGTCTCGAGCAGACTTTCTTTATTACCGCAGTCGTACCAGTTTTCGACCGGAAACGTTTTAAACTTAGCACCCTGAGAAATCATATGCATAAGAGCATCGGTAAGATGGAATTCACCCTGGGTACGAAGATTTTTTGTGATGATGTAATTTATGGAATCCATCAGCATTTTAGACTCGCAGATTTTATAGAGTCCGACGAGTGCGAGATTGGATTTCGGAATCGGAGGTTTTTCGATAAGAGTTTTGATCCAGCCTTCTTCATCCAGTTCGGCGACACCGAAGTTACGCGGATCACTTACCTTTTTAACTCCGAGAGCAGATTCGCTTTTCGTCAATACTTCTTTTAGCTGGACGTCGAAAATAGTATCTCCCAATGCAATGATCAATTCATCATCCGGTTCGATATAATCGCGCGTAAGCCAGACAGCATGACCGGTTCCTTCCCTTGGCTCCTGCAAAACAAAAGTAGTTTGAATGCCCGGGTAGCTTGCTTTTATATATTCTTCAACCTTGTCGCCAAGATATCCGATAATAAAAATAAAATCGCGCTGACCGGCTTCGATAAGTGTGTCAACGATATGTGATAATATGGGTTTGCCGGCAACCGGCACAAGTGCTTTAGGTTGCGTATGCGTGTGTGGTCTTAGTTTACTTCCTATTCCGGCTACGGGGATAATTACCTTCATTCAGTTACGAATTACGAATTGCGAATTACGATTTTCTGCCTGCATTCTGCAATGCCGATAACGAACATTCTTTAATTCTCGCGACCGTAAAAGTATTACTTTTGGCCAAAGCAGCCCTCTAACATATAACTTTTAATGAACAACAGAATAACCTCATTATTTAACATACAATTCCCTATAATTCAGGCCGGAATGATATGGTGCAGCGGGTGGGAACTGGCGTCGGCTGTGAGTAATGCCGGAGGATTGGGACTGATCGGAGCCGGTTCAATGTATCCGGATGTACTTCGTGACCATATCAGGAAATGTAAACAGGCAACATCGAAGCCGTTCGGGGTGAATATTCCTCTCCTTTATCCGGATATTGAAAAGCACATTAATATTGTAATAGAAGAGGGTGTAAAAATTGTTTTTACATCGGCCGGAAATCCCGCAACCTGGACACCCAAATTAAAGGCGGCCGGTATTACTGTTGTCCACGTAGTAGCCAATACAAAATTTGCATTGAAATGCGAACAGGCTGGAGTGGATGCGATAGTAGGAGAAGGTTTTGAAGCCGGTGGTCATAACGGAAGGGAAGAAACAACAACCCTGGTATTGATTCCGCTCTTACGAAAGGCAACAAAATTACCACTGATTGCAGCGGGAGGAATCGGAGATGGAAAAACAATGCTTGCAGCATTTGCGCTGGGTGCCGAAGGTGTTCAGTTGGGTACCCGCTTCGTTGCTTCGGTTGAATCTTCAGGACACGAATTATTCAAGCAACAGGTAGTAAACAGCAGGGAAGGTGATACCATGTTGATGATGAAAAAACTGATGCCTGTGAGGTTATTGCGGAATGAATTCTTCGATACAATATATGAAGCCGAATCACGTGGGGCCTCAAACGAAGAATTAAAGACGTTATTAGGTCGTGCCCGAGCGAAAAAAGGAATGTTTGAGGGAGATCTTGTGCAGGGAGAACTGGAGATCGGACAGATATCCGCTTTAATTCGTGATATCAAACCGGCCGGTCAGATTGTTAAAGAAGTGTGGGAAGAATTTTTGCAGGCCGGAAAAAATTTGTTGTCGGAAGGAATATTTAATTCAGACAAAATTAACTCTTAGTGACTTATTTTGGAATTAATGACCGACTCTGGTTACTAATACTTTGTCGATTCTTCTTCCGTCCATGTCAATAATTTCAAAGTGCAGATTTTTCCAGGTTGTTTTATACCCTGTTTCCGGAATCTGTTTCAGAGAATAGTATAGCAATCCGCCCAAGGTGTTTATCTGTGAAAGAGAAGCGTCGTCCGTAATATCTATTTCAAAGTACCTGGCAAATTCAGGTAAAGGCAGAGATGCATCAACAAGGTACGTTCCGTCATCACGCGGAATAATTTCAAGTTTATCGTGCAGTCCTTTTGTAAAATCTCCAACCAAAGCTTCTATCAGATCATTCATGGTAAGAAGTCCCTGAACATTTCCAAATTCATCTACAATAATCGCAATTCTTTGTTTGGTCTCACGAAGTTTTGCAAGCGCTTTGTAGGCGGTAATATTATCAGTAAGGTAAAAGGCCTGTGACAAATTTTTATTTATGTCTAATTCCCTGTTTTTTAAAATGAGATTCAGTAGATCTTTCGAATGAAGTATTCCTGTAACATTATCGAGGTGTTCATTCGCAACGGGAAATGATTTATGAAGTGAATTTGAAATCTGTTCTTTTATGGTTTCAATTGAATCATTTATATCAATCCATTCAATATCCTGTCGCTGGGTCATCAATGTTTTCACTTTTCGGTCACCCAGATGAAAAACATTCTCTACAATATCCTGTTCGATTTCCTGTACGACACCGGTGTCAGTTCC
>CAZAON010000489.1:0-17394 GCA_964486655.1 uncultured Flavobacteriales bacterium | reverse complement strand
ACTAAAAGAAATTCACTGGCGATTAACAGCACTACCTCAACCTTCAATGGAGGTCCGTTTTTCAGCAGCTCCCCCCTTTTCTGGGATGGTCGTGAAACAGATTTAAATAACATGGTGATTTTACCCGTGCTAAATCACGTTGAAATGGGCATGTCCGACAGAGATGCTTTAGTTGATCGTATAAATAACACAGGCTACTATCGTGAGTTATTTAAAAACCTTATCGGCGACAGGGAAATAACCATTAATGATATATCAGGTTCATTGCAACAATTTGTAATGAGCATACAAAGTTTTGGTTCTAAATTTGACATGGTAAGCATGGGAACCGGCACATTATCCGCACTTGAAAAAACAGGCGAAGATTTATTTTTCAATGTGTATCCGTGCGGTTCATGCCACAAGCCTTCCACTCCATATTCCGACAGTACATTGTTCCTGAATATAGGCCTGGACGAAACTTCGGCAGATGTTGGGCGTGCCGCCGTAACAGGAAATAATACCGATGCCGGAAAATTCAAAGTTCCAACACTTAAGAATATTGCATTGAGCGCCCCATATATGCATGATGGAAGATTTAATACTCTTGAAGAAGTTGTTGACCATTACAGCACAGGAATAAAAAATAATCCAAACCTCGACCCTATTCTTAAATCAGCTAACGGCAATCCTGTTAAATTCAATATTACAGATAATCAGAAAAAAGCTTTAGTCGCTTTTCTGAATACAATGACCGATTACTCTATCGTTAGTTCATCCAGGTATTCAGATCCGTTTAATCATTGATTATGCGGATTGTTCTTCTGAGTTTATTCTTATTCCTGCCTCGTCTTCTATTTTCCCAGGATGATCTGCCTAAAAAATTCGATCATTATGCCAGTGTTCAGGTAAATCAGCTCATCAAAGAGGTAATAAATCTGACTACCAATAATGATGATATCGACAACCCTTACCTGCTCGAATATTCCCTGTTTCATAATAAATCCAATTTAGGCCTGAATGCCGGATTCGGATATACCTATAGTCAGCTGAAAGATCATGAGAATCCCGATGCCCGTTATATCGAGGAAAGCAATCTGTCTTTTTTTGTCGGTATAGCGAAACGCCAGATGATTGGTAAAAAAATCGAACTCTCCTATGGTCTCGATTATGCCAATAACTATATCTTAAATAAGTCATATAGTTTTTCAGTTACCGATTTCGGAGGTGGCAGTGATTCATCCTACTTTCAGGTTAAAGACGAGTCGAGTTCATGGGGCGGCGGTTTTGACGTAATGATTCGCTTTTACCTTTCCAAACGAATATTACTTGGAACACAAATGACTTACTATTACATGATGACTGAGGAAAAATCACATTCTTTAACATACTCTGAAACAACATTTGGAACAGTCACATCCTCTATCGAAGTTGAAAATGAAGGGTCAGACAACAAGGACTTCGTATTGCATCTTCCAATAGCCTTATTTTTAACTTTAAAATTTTAGAAGATGAAAGTATTATTGAAAATATTGTTTTCCGTTATCTTAATATTGGCATTCAATTCATGTAAACAAAAGGGATGCATGGATCCAACTTCATTGAATTATGATATCACGGCCGATGAAGACGATGGTTCATGCCTTTATTGCACCTCCTATTCTGTTCCCGTTGCCAGCAGAACAGAATTATTAACAGACAACTATTTTTCCAGTATACATTACAATCAGCAAATATTGAAATTCGATCTCTCACAACATGCCGACAGCTTCAACTTTCAGCAATGTGGCGCCACCCAATGCACGATTGAATTAAAAGTAACAAGTTTGGTTAATGAGACAATGGATTTAACCTATCAATTATATTCAAGTTCCCCGGTGTCTTTTAACTCATATGCGACAATATCTATTCCGGGCCATTCAACATTAAATATGGGTGTAATCGGAATTCAGTCTTTTGGAAACTGTATTCCAATCAATTCTTCGCAAATTACTTTGCAATTGCAAAGTCCTGTCTATTATCATTAAAATCCTTTTAATTAAAAGGACTAAGCAGTTCTTATTGCTTCATTACCTTGGTCGAAAGTGAAAGACCTTGTCCGTCACTGAAAACGGCTAAATAAATCCCTACAGGTAACCCCTTATCATCATTATAATACAAAAGGTTATTCCCTTTATCCAGGTTAAAAACGACCTTATCAACTATCTTTCCGTTTAAAGATGCTATTACCAGGGTAGCTTCCTTTTGTTTGTCAGATTGAATTTCAAAGTTAAAAGAATTTGTAAAGGCGCTTGGTCGGGGAGCTAAAACCTGGACAGCTTCTACATTTTTAACAGCCGGAACAAATACTGTATTGAACGTTTCAAATTTACCGTCATAATCCGTCTGCGTCAACCTGTAATAACATTCATTCAAACCGGCATTCTCATCAACCCAGCTATAATCCAATCTTATAGTACTATTTCCTGCGCCGGGAATTTTCTCTACTTCTTCGAACGTTTTACCATCAGGCGAACGTTCAATAGTAAAATATGAATTATTAATTTCACTCGTTGTTACCCATTTCAGTTCAGCATTCCTTCCATCACGTTTCGCCGTAAAAGCCTCAAGTGTAATTGGAAGTGTAACATCACCCGGAACAATCTGTACAGAGAAATTAGACCGGCCGCAAGGATCTGTGACTTTTACCCGAATTTCCTCTTGAATACTTGTTGTAAAATTAGGTGCATTATAAACTGTGTTTTTAGTATTTGGATTTGTAAATGTCCCGCCTGCTGTACTCGTCCATTCATATGTCAGCGATGAACTGATTGCCGTAGCACTTGCGTGAACAGGAAAGGAATCTTTAGGTTTCATTTTTGAAGGCGGACCCGACATTGAAACGTTAAATACTTTTGAATATCCTCCCAATAAAACGAAATTAAAGTATGCGCGCTGCGCTGCTACTTTATTTACTGTTGAGCCGCTTCCATCAAGATCATGCCCTCCGCCATACATCACATAACCATTTGTGGGGTCATTATAGGCCGGACCGAAAACAAGAACAGAACCCTTTCTGCTTCCCGATCCATCTCCGGTTGAAGCAAAATTAATTGTATTACTGTTCCAGGCTCCTGTCGTCAGAGGGATATACCATTTTTCGGAACCACCGTCCGTAGCCGGAAACATATCACCCATAAATTGCATGATGGGATGCGAAGGATTTGAATAGGTAACAGTAGCACCGGTAGGATTTCCGGCATGAGTTTCCGAGATCGTACCGCATTTTCCCGCTCCGTAACATTGAAGTCCATTGGTGGTTAGAAAATTTAATCCGGCAGTACCAAGCGGATTAAAAGAACCTTCCATCATACTTACAGAATGACATTCGGCAAAAATCCACGACTTCGATGTTTTAACAAAGGGCTCAAGATAGTTATGTGTGCCCCAGGCCGGGTCGCCATGCGGATTTGTCCAAATATCCACACATTCATTTAATATTGACGGATTACCATACACATAGGCAGCTGATGGTATACCGGCATTCGTATAATACTGCGCAATAATCCCCTGTTTGTTTGAAAGATTATCAATGGTTACTGTGGGGAATATCATTAAGGTCGCGTAGACCGGAACCGTGATTGCATTTGTCGTATAAACTCCTACAACACCCTGCGATAACCAATATGTAATTCGTGCACTAATCGTTGAATTAATATATTCGGCCGGAACAATAAATGGTCCACCGCAATAATTCGTACCGCCATAAGTAAAATCTGTTCCATCTTTTGCTTTCGACGAATTTATAACCCACTTAATTGGAACTTTATAATTCTTCAATAAATCATACAACATCCCATAAGGCTTTAATCCGTTATTATATGTCTGGGGAGTTACACCCATATTAATAATAAACGACCCAGTAGCAAGGGTTTCATTTCCTGCAGCCTTAACCTCTTTAACATTCCCCAGGTTTAAATAAAAGTACAATCCAAAAAAACTAAAAATTGAAAAAAGTGAAAGTCCAACTACGACTTTTCTTTGACTTAGCTTGATTTTTACAGTTGGCCTGCCTTTCATAACATTATTCTTCCTCACGTCTTAATAGACATTTATATAAATCCTTATATAATATGACAAATTCATTGTTGTGAAATCCCGACAAAAAACTTACATCCACACTTTTTTTATTAAACTCATATTACACCAGTATTAGTACTGCATTCATTCCATTTTAAATGAATTACTTATGACTGGATGATTTTTCTTACTGTTCCGGAAATTTTCTTACATTAACAAGCCCAATATTAAACATCGAAAAACTGTTAACTAATTCATATGAACAAGAATTGTCAAAGCTGTGGAATGCCTTTGAAGAGTGATCCAAACCATGGCGGAACAAATGCCGACGGATCGAAAAGTGATAAATATTGCAGCTACTGCTTTCAGAAAGGAGAATTCACAAAACCGGATATGACGGTTGAAGAAATGCAGGAATTTGTAAAAGGAAAGATGAAAGAAATGGGTTTCTTCATGGGATTCTTAGCCGGTTCGTTTTCCAAACAAATTCCAAAACTTGAACGCTGGAGGAAATAAATACAAATAGAAATAGAATTGATTATTTCTAATAAACGAAAGAAATTTACACTGATCCTTATTGGTAAATTATTTTTTTCAGAATAATGTTTTCTCCATCACTTATTCTTGCAAGATAAATTCCTCTTGCAAAGCCCGAAATATCAATTGTGCATGTGAAGCCTTTATTTATTGCAGAATACACCTGCTTTCCATTCATATCAAACAGGTAAATTTCATTGAGATATTTCTCAAATATGAAATTAACAAATGAGGAAGCCGGATTCGGAAAAATTCCGGCATCAGCAACCGACATATAGGTTACCCCAACCGAATTATTGTCACCGATAACCCTGACCGAATGATTATTAAAATCACTCACATAAACATTCCCAGCCGAATCAACGGCTAGTCCGCGCGGATAATTAAATGTGGCGATCGTATCTATTCCATTTAAAAATCCAGCCGTGCCGCTGCCTGCAAAATTTGTTACCATTGTAGTAGAAATATCAGCCAGTCTCACCCTGTTGTTAAACGTATCGCTGATATACAATTTGTTATTCAGCGTGTCAAAAAACAATTCAGTTGGCGTATTGAAAATTGCGGTGCCGAAATTTCCATTCGCGTAACCACCGTTCCCCTGCCCTGTTGATCCGCTTCCCGCAAGAGTACTTACCAAGCGCGATGTGTCAATCATCCGTACCCGGTGATTGTATGCATCAGCTACATACAAATTCCCATTCTGATCTATTGTCAATCCCGAAGGAGTATAAAATCTCGCAGCAGTATCCGGAGCGTCAATAAGAGAACCCACCGAACCTACGCCAATTACATTTCCTCCGCCCGCATACGTTGTTACATTTCCTGCGGGATCAATCTTTCTGATCCGGTGATTCCAGCTGTCAGCAACAAACAAATTCCCGTTAGCGTCCCTGCAAATTCCACGCGGATAATTAAACCTGGCATTTACATTTCCATCCAGATACCCGGCAATGCCGCTCCCTGCAATAGTTGAGACATAACCATTGGAATCAATTTTTCTTATTCGCTGATTCTGAAAATCACTCACGTAAACATTGCCTGAATCATCGACGCATAAATCGGACGGACTGTTAAACTGTGCCGAATCTCCCGGTCCATCCTGCCAGCCGGCAATTCCATTTCCGGCAAGTGTCGTTACTATTCCCGTCGCGAAATCAATTTTCCTGATACAGTTATTTGCTTCAGCCAGATAAATATTTCCATACTTATCTCTGCATAAACCGAAAGGACTTCTGAAAGTCGCAGAATCCCTGTAGGCATTCGAAAAACCCTGCACTCCTCTTCCTGCATAGGTGCTTACATAATTTTGAGCCGTACTTATGACCGTAGAAAGTAACAATATCAAAAAAAGTACAGAGCAGATCCGTTTCATTCAGTCCGAATTAAATAATTGATTCCAAATATAAATGATAAAAACATAATCCTTTGGCACTGCGGCTCCTGAAAAATCGGAAAAAGAATTGTTAAGGCCCGAAATTATGAAGTCAATTCTTACAGTTTGAGGTTAGAGATTTTAAAAATCAATCGTTCTTTTTGATTTAAAACCGCACATATAAAGAAAAAGCATGATTAAACCTGATCCCATTCTGACATTTAACTGAAATGACATATGGAAACATTTGAACGCCAAAGCGCTTTAAACCATACATGAAAACATTGATAAAAAACCTGGTTCCGTCTAACAGTAAGGTTTATAAAGTAATGGAAAGCATGTATCGCTTTCGTTTCTGGCATCCAAGGGAGTGGCCCAACGATATTTTGGTTGATTATGCTAACTACCGCAGAAATGTAAATTTCATTCAGGTTGGTTCTAACAATGGAATCACTGCCGATCCAATTACACGATTCATCTCAAATAAAAACTGGTCAGGCGTTTTGGTCGAACCTGTTCCATATCTTTTCGAAGAATTAAAAAAGAACTACAGCGATTTTAAAGAACATCTGAAATTTGAAAACAGTGCCATCGCTGATGTTAATGGTGTGCTTAATTTTTACAGACTGAAAAAGAGCGACAGCCCGGATCTGCCATTCTGGTATGATCAACTGGGATCTTTCAATAAAGAAGTCGTATTAAAACACCGCGACAGCGTTCCGGGTTTTGACGAATTATTTATGCAGGACAGAGTTGTATCTATTACGTTCGAGGATCTGCTAAAAAAACATTCCGTAGAAAAAGTAGATTTTATTCAGATCGATACCGAAGGATACGATTATGAAATTTTGAAACTGATACCATTCAGCAAACTCAATGTTGAATTCGTAATGTTTGAAAACAGGCATCTTTCTGAGGCTGATTATAAAGCCGCAATCAGACTTCTTAAATCAAACGGCTTTATCGTAGGATCTTACTACAAAGACACGATTGCGGTTAGCCCCGAGATTCTTCCCTATGTTTCTCCTGCTATGGCTAAAATAAGCAAGGTAGTGCGTAAGCGTGTAGTTACGAGTCCCAATTGGGCGTAATTACTACGTAATACCCATTACTCTTATCGGCAACATTCCCTGTTTCTGAAACAATAATTTTTCACATTATTCAGGCCGGAATTCAGGAATAAATATTCTCTATCCCAGTATTTAAGTTTTATGGTTATGTCTAATGACTAATAACCCTGAACGGATCAGAATTACGGGTAACAGGGTCCAAACTTTTCTTATTTTGAAGCATTTACAAACAGGCGATATTGTTTGAAATTGTTCCCAACAAGTAATTTTTAATAAAGCCCGAATCTTAACACACTTTAAGATTTATCTTACTCTAAAGGCAGTCTTTTTTTCGTAACCTTGTCGGAGAAAAACCGATTCACATGCAAAAACTAATACCATTTTGCCTACTTCTTTCAGTAGGTGTTGCGGGCTTACATGCCTCAGAAAAACAAAAGCAAAAAAAGATGAATTACAATTCAGAAGTTGCCGATAAAAAAAATGTTCTGGAAGATGTCTGGAAAGGTCCTTACGGAGGCGTACCTCCTTTCGACCAGGTAATTATTTCAGAATTCAAACCGTCTCTCGAAGATGCAATGGCGACTCAATTGTCGGAGATTGACAAAATCACGGCAAATACGGAACCGGCAAATTTTACAAATACAATTGTCGCCCTTGAAAAATCGGGCCGAATGCTCGAAAGAGTTCAAACAGTCTTTGACATCTGGAGCAATAACATGAACAACGATGAGTTCTCTGCTGTAGAACGGGAAATGGCGCCAAAGCTGGCTGAATTTTCTGATAAGATCGTCCAAAACTCAAAGCTGTTCGAGAGAATAGAAAAAGTATACAACTCCGACGAGATGAAGAAACGCTCTCCGGAAGAACAACGCCTGTGCTGGAATTACTATACTAACTTTGTACGTGCAGGTGCCAAACTGGATGATAAGTCGAAAAAGCGGATGTCAGAAATCAATCAGCAACTTGCAAAATTGTATACTGACTTTAGCCAGAATCAGCTTGCGGATGAATCAAAACTTTTCGTTGAATTAAAGAGTACTGACCTGGCCGGACTACCTCAAAGCTTGAAAGACGGTTATGCCGCATCAGCCGAAAGCAGAAAATTAAAGGGCTCATGGGTCGTTAACAATACCCGTTCATCGGTAGATCCTTTTCTTACTTACTCTGAAAACAGAGAGTTAAGAAAAAAAGTATGGACTATGTTTGTTAACAGAGGTGACAATGGAAATGAATATGATAATAATAAAATCATCACTCAAATTCTCATCCTGAGACAGGAACGCGCAAACCTGTTAGGATTTAAAACACATGCCCACTGGAGACTTGAGAATTCAATGGCTAAAAATCCTGAACGTGCCATGCAATTAATGGAAAGAGTTTGGCCTGCTGCAATATCAAGAGTGAAAGAAGAAGTGAAAGACATGCAAGCACTTGCCGATCAGGAAAAAGCAAATATTACTATCGAACCTTGGGACTATAAATTCTATGCCGAGAAAGTTCGCAAACAGCGCTATGATCTCGACCAGAATGAATTGAAAGAATACATGCAGCTCGATAAATTAAGAGAAGGAATGTTCTGGGTAGCCGGCGAACTTTTTAACTTTACATTCACGCCGATCGACAATGTTCCGGTCTATCATCCCGATATAAAAGTGTGGGAAGTAAAAGACAAAACTACGGGTAAGCACATCGGACTTTGGTATTTCGATGCATATGCCCGTGAAGGAAAACGTTCAGGAGCATGGATGAATGCTTATCGTAATCAGCAGAAACTTGAGAATGTAACGACAATCGTTTCGAACAATTCGAACTTTGTAAAAGGGAAACCGGGCGAACCTGTTTTGATTTCATGGGATGATGCGAATACCTTGTTCCATGAATTTGGTCATGCACTGCACGGACTTGCATCCAGTGTAAATTACCCGTCGCTATCGGGCACAAATGTTTTCCGTGACTATGTAGAATTCCCGTCACAATTACTCGAACATTGGTTATCAACTCCCGAAGTATTACAGAAATTCGCCATCAACTACAAGACGGGAAAACCTATCCCACAGTCACTTGTAGATAAAATCGAAAAGGCATCAACGTTCAATGAAGGATTTGCTACAACAGAATATTTAGCAAGTGCCCTGGTCGACATGAAACTTCATACGACCGATGCGAAAACTATTGACCCTGATAAGTTCGAAAAAGAAACCCTTGCTAAACTTGGCATGCCGAAAGAAATAGTAATGCGTCACCGCACACCTCAATTCGGACATATATTTTCAAGCGACGGTTACTCAGCCGGCTACTATAGCTACCTGTGGGCCGATGTCATAACCGCCGATGCCTTCGAAGCATTCACCGAGGCCGGTGGTCCGTATGATAAAACCGTCGCAAAGAAATTAAATGACAACATCTTCTCCGTTGGAAATACAGTTGACCCGGATGAAGGATATAAAAACTTCCGCGGTCGCGAAGCTAATCCGGATGCTTTGATGAGGTCACGGGGTTTTATCAAATAACCGGTCAGTTTTAAAAACAAAAAAACGGGGTCGCACTCATATGTGGCCCCGTTTTATTTTGTAGATTTGAACCTCTTTAATCGTTTAAACCTATCTACTCTTATGAAAAAAATTTACACTCTCATTTTAATGATTTTTATTTCTTCTAATATCATTGCTCAGAATGAAACTGACAAAGGGTACATAGCCATTACTATTGGCCCGAGTTTTCCAACAGGCGACTTTGCAAGTACAGATGTAGATAATGAAAAAGCAGGATTGGCGGGTACGGGTGCAATATTTGATTTATCTTATGCACACCGACTTGGCAAAAACTTCGGTATTGCCGCTATGCTACGTGGACAATCGAATCCGATCGATGAAGCAGCGTTTATAGCTGCGGCAGTAAATGCATCTCCGGGAATTAGCTGGAGTATTAAATCTGATCCATGGTCACTTGGAGGTATAATGGTTGGAGTATACGGTTCGTTTCCTATTGGATCCGGAAAAACGGCTTTTGAACCCAGACTGTTGCTCGGTTATATGAGTGCGACTGTACCGGAGATAACTATTACAGGATCTGCATTTGGACTATCATATTCAGCAGTAAGCGAAAGTATGTCTGCCGGTGGATTTGCATTAATGATAGGTGGCAACTTTAGATTCAACGTGGGAAAGAAGATTTCACTTCTTACAGGACTGGATATTTATGGAAGCAGTTCCGAATTCCAAAATGTCAGAACTCAGTATTCAGACGGATCATCTGATTTCAATACCTTCATACAGAGTTTCTCTTCCGTAAATTTAAATTTTGGTATTGCATACCGGCTGGGAACAAATAAATAAGGGATCATTATTTGGTAAATAAAAAAACCGAAATTTGTTTCCCTCTTCTATATTTTATAGATTTGAATTTTCAACATAATTCGTACTTAAACTTTCTTATGAAAAAATTATACCTGATTGTTATATTAATTTTTATTACTTCAAATATTATTGCGCAGGAATTTACCGACAAAGGATATATTGCGTTTTCAGTTGGCCCTAGTTTTCCATTAGGTGACTATGCCAGTGTAGATGAAAATAATGAAAAAGCAGGATTAGCTGCAACAGGTGCGATATTTGATTTATCATTTGCACACAGACTTGGTAAAAATTTTGGCATTGCCGCAATATTGCGAAGTATGTCTAACCCTGTTGACGTTAATCAAATTTTAGATAGACATTATAGCCCCACCGGTCTTACTTACTCAGTTGAAGCAGATTCATGGTCACATATAGGAATAATGATCGGAGCATTTTGTTCTTTTCCCATCCAAAATAGTCCGACAGTATTTGAAACTCGACTACTTTTCGGAGCTATGAGTGCCAAAGTGCCTCAGATAAGCATATCAACTTCAACAACAAGTTCTGAAATAAGTGAAAGTAAATCGGCCGGATGTTTGGCCTTTCTAATAGGCGGAAATTTCAGGTTCATGGCAGATAAAAAGATTTCAATCTTAACAGGACTTGACTTTTATAAATGTAGTGTCGAATTCCCAAATGTGAAAACAACGCACCCGGATGGCAGCACACATAAAGATACATTTACGCAGAGTGTTTCAACAATAAATTTAAGTATTGGAATTGCTTACAGGCTGGGTACAAAAGTTCCTCAGAAATAATTAATTAAAACTGCTGCAAGATCAAATGCCTTTGCAAATTAATCTCCTCCCCTCTTAAGATCAGGTAATAAACTCCGGATGCAAGATTTGTAAGTGACAGTTCAATTTTATTAAGACCTTCTCCGGCAATTAAGTCATTCCGGTAAACGATTCTTCCCGAATAATCAGTAACTATAATTTCAGCCTGCTGAGTCGTATTGGAGGAAAATTCAATGCTGAAATCTCCGCCGGATGGATTTGGATAAACTCTGAAGTCCATATCCGTCTCTTCAAAATTTGCCAATCGTAACGGTGTATTGAATGTATCCGGAACCGAGTATGAAGTCGGAGGAGCGCCATTGCATTTAGTTCGCACCTGCCACTGATAACTCGTTAAAGGAGTCAGACCCGTAAGCGTTGTCGAAAATCCGCTCACCATTTTCCACTTATAATTTGTCGTACCCGTAACCGAATACCTCACAAGAAAACTGTCTGCCGTAACCAGGTTGCTCCAGCTAACTGTTGCACTTGCATTTGAAATAGCTGAAGAAGAAAGCCTGAATGGAATTGCAGTACAATTTACAGGAACGGCTGCAGTCTGAATCTGCTTAACCCGACTATAACCATTACCTGCACCGTTACAAACGGAACTAACCTGAAAATTATACAATGTATCAGGCTGCAGGTTTGAAATTGTCGTTGAATGTAAACTACCATTCACATTCGCATATAAATACGGAGTTGTCCCGTTTAATCTGTAGCGAATACGAAATGTATCGGAAACAATATTCGTATTCCAGCTGATTGTAACAGAGGTGTTTGTTATAGCAGAATATGTTATCGAATAAGGAAGTACGCAATTTATAGCCTGAGAAATTGTTGTAAATGTATCTAAGGGAAGGCTGTAAGTACTGTGAATTCCAAGACAAATTGTACTTACGTCTACAATGTATGTTGCACCCGGTAAAAGTCCGGTCAAAATTGTGCTGGTAATTCCACCAAGTCCGTTCACATCTTTGTAAATATAATTCGTAGTACCCAATTCCCTGTAACGCACTCTGAATGTATCGGCAATAACAGCCGGAGACCAATCTATCGTTGCTGAATCTACTGTAACTGCACTACTTTGAACATTGAAAGGAACCGGACAACTACCGGGCAGACGAACAACAAATGCGTTTGCCAGGACATTATCTACAGGCACCATTCCGGCAGTGTATGTGGTAACGTGCACATCATACCAACCGGGTATTGCGTTAATGGGAATTGTAAAATCCGCTGTCAGTGAATCATCATAAGGTGGTGTGCCTGGAAAAATCTGTGCTGTTGTAAAATCATCACAATCTATACGGAATCCACCCTGCATAATATAAACATCAAATGAGTCGGCAGGCGGATTAGCAATCTGAATTACTCCGGGTGATAATTTGATGATGGTGGTAACAGTTTGCCCCTGGAATTCTTCGGCCGGACTAATAGATACGACCTGGGCAAAACAAGAGGAGCAAAACAAGAGGAGGACAAGTAAATTCTTAATCATTATTTCGAATATGTGTTACGAATATAGAAAATATTATCACGTGGAATAGCAGTACCGGAGCGATTTATGGGATTTTTAAAGTTAATAATATTGACCTCGAAAATTTATATGGTAAACCCCCGTAAGTTCGGTTTTTTCAGATATTTTTTAGGAAATTATTAGTTTACTTTGCATTAAATGCACTCATTACCCTCTTCAACGATTAGAAGGATTTACCTTCTTGCAATCCTGATCCTTCCTTTTCAATGCCTTGGACAATGGGTAGAGATGAATGGCCAGGGAATAAATCAGCCATATAATAATTTACCCGGTAATGGAGGTATTACCCTTTCTTCCGGCAATTCTGTTTACTATGTTACCGGTAGTACCAACTTTCAAGTAGCAAACAACATTTATAACTGTAATTTTTTCAGGTACGATTTAATAACAGGTCTCTGGCATACTGAACCACAATTGAGTAATTTTTGCGGTTCCCGCAGCGGAGCTACTGCCTTCAGCTACGGAGGAAAATCATTTACAGGATTCGGAAACAACGACTTTAACACCTTCGATGATTTCTACGAATTGGATATACAAACAGGTGTTATCACACAGAAAGCCTCTCTGCCATCTCCGGTTAATCATGCTATTTCATTTGTATCAAATAATAAAGCATATGTCGGTGGCGGCTGGTATTCGAATGTTGCTCAACTCGCGATGTACAGCTATGATTTCTCAACTAACTCATGGCAAACGGTAACTCCGCTACCCTCTTCAATCATCAACACCGGTAATATTTTCGTAATGGAAATTGATGATAACGGATATATGCTTGCTTATCGCGACACTCTTGGAAACGCGGTGAGAACATGGAGTAAATACGATGCAAATCTGATGTCATGGATTCCCATGGCACCATACCCGGGCAGCAGCATTAATGGTGTTTGCGGATTTTCGCTGAGCGATCAGGGATTTATAGGATTCGGCATAGACACGCTTCATGAAACATTGCCTGAATTTTATCAATACGATGCTCTGAATGATTTATGGATCCAAAAAAATCAGTATGATAAAATTGAACCTTACAGTTTATCATTTTCGAATGGCATCAAGAGCGGAATCATTGGAAACAATGGAAATACTTTCGAGTACGATGTTGTAAATGACAACTGGACAGAAAAAGTCGGTAAACCACTGTATGTTTCCGGGGGCAAAATGATCGTCATAAACAACAAGGCCTATGGAAAGCAGGCTACCTACGATATCGCAAATGATTTCTGGACAAAAGACAGCCTGCTTGATATGGACTGGGTATTTCAATTGTATGATGTCGGATATGGTTTCAGCAACAATGTTTTTTCAATGTTTAGTCCGTCTCTTCCGGTAATTCCTTTTCAACCGGCTCCTGCCCCACCTTCCGGCGTAAATACTTTCTTTAGCATCGGCAACAAAGGATATGCGGGTGATTTTAAAAATGACCCTACAAGTGGTTTCTGGGAGTTCGATCCCTTAACCCAGCAATGGACCAGGAAAGCCGATTTTCCGGGTCCAAAGCGCGAATGTCAGGGCGGATTCAGCATAGGCAATAAAGGATACATCACAGGCGGCTGGTGCGATGATATAGGATTTTATATTTATGATTTCTGGGAATACAATCCGGCTAACGACACATGGACCCGGAAAGCCGACGGACCAACCGGATTCCTCGGAAGCTTCAGGGAAGGAAATAACACGAAAGGATTTGTCGGTTGCGGAATCTGGGACGCGGTTGGCAGCGATAACGGCGATGTGAGCATGTACGATCCCCAAACAGACGCATGGACACCGATTGCCGGTTTAACACCCAGGCATTCGATTTATAGCTTCATGGCCAACGGAAGCCTTTACGTCGGAGGCGGCATAACAAGATATTCACAACTTGACGGAATTATTCATTACGATTTATTCAGGTATGATTATAATGTAGGTGTTGAAGAAATAAATTCGAAAACTTCTGTTGAAACTTATCCGAATCCTTCAAATGGTATTTTTTATATAAAAAATCTAATGCCTGAAAGCAGGATAGAAATATTTGATTCAGACGGGAGAAAACTCTTTTCGGCAATTTCAGAAACAACCACATTGACTCTCGATGTAAAAGGTATTCTTGCTCCCGGAATTTATTTTCTCAGAAATAAAAAGGAATCAAAATCAGCCACAAGAAAGTTTGTGATTACGGAATAATGCTCCTAAAATTTCACTCCGATTCCGCCCTGGAAACCGGATAAGTTTCCGGTATAAGTCGTTTTATTATACTCTGAATCACTGGTTGGAGTCGGAATATTGTATGCAGCCCATATCATAAACCGGTTCAAAAGCACGACTCCGGTTTTGAGATTTACATCAAAAGTAAATTCAGTTTTTTCTGTTGAAGTATTTTCACTTGTACCGTCATAAAAAGCAAAATTATTTTCTTCGGTATTATTCATCAGAATTAAAAAACCAAAGCCGGGAGAAAGAAAGAACTTAAATGCCGCTTTATTAACAAGATGAAATCCGACATTGAATGCAGGATACAGAACCAGATCAGAACTATAACTTGTCGTCGCAACACCATTATATCTGGTTATTGTTCCTGATGTTTCATAGTTAAATGCCTTGATATTAGGATAAATAAAATACTGACCTCCGCCCTTTCTAAGCGGCTTGATATAGCCAAACCCAACGAGCCATGAACCACCTTCTTTGTAATTTGTTGAAACAGCAGGAATGGCATTTGATCCGGAGGCGGAAAAAATATTATACGAATAACCGACAGTCGCAACAAATCCTTTGAACGCAGGCACGGTATGCTCACTCGTCAGTTCATTCAACTCATCAATAAAGTTTATCATTCCTTCTTCCGAATAATCCAGTTTCTTAACCATCGAATACAAAACCGAGGTATCAACTTTTGATGAAAGCATAATATTTAACTGGTCCCTGTAATCGCCCTTCATGGGTGTTGAAGAAATATTACGGAGTTCATCAACTCTGTCATCCCCCATAGTATAGAAGAGGTTTACACGTTTGGAATCAGAATAAGAATAAAAAGTATATCCACCCGTTTCCCCGATATCCCTCAGGAATGTCGTTATCGTATCGACAGAAGATCCAGATGAGCCTGAACCGTCGCCGGAATTAAGAAGTCTGGGGCCGGAATACGAAAGGTAAAAGTCATAATTCCCGACTCTGAATCCTCTGACATCACCGGGTCTGAGAACCATAACCTCCGTGGAACCCCCGGGGATAAAATCAACCCTCGAAGGGTTTCCTGTCTCCGGAAGATTAGAAAAATTACCGCGGACAGTATCACCGTTTAGATTAATATAATAACCGGAAGCAGCCTTTGAATCACCTGAAAACAGGGCTAAAAAGGCAAAAAGAAAAGTGAGGCGGAATAGTGAGGGGATCATGAATCTTGGGTCTTTCATATTAATTCTTCATGCAAATAAACAATTTTGATTTAGAAAATTGCACTAACTTACGACTGTCAAAATAAAGCAAATTTTTATCATAAAAGTGTAGGTCTTCCATTCCTTTCTACACCACCATTATGAAGTATTCCATCACCTTCCTTTTCGTGCTTATTGCCCAACTGGCTTTTTGCCAGTCAGACGAGCCGGACTGCCGCGACCATCCGCTCATCGGCAGGATGCCCAACACCTACATCACCTTGTGTTCAACAGGTGAAGATGCCGTTGAGATGCAAATGTCAGCATCGGTTTCAGATATGAAATCGGGTAAGAGATTCTATGCACGTTACAGTTTTGCCGCCGTCAATCAGTCAAAACCACCCACATTCGGTCAGATCGTTGCCAATCTCGAAGCCAACATTATTAAAAATGGCGGAAAAAAAATATTTTCCAGCGATAGCCTTGGATCAGCTACACTGCTCATTCCCGGTAAACCTAAAGATACCTGGATTTCAATTAATGATCTGGCTGATGGAAACTATGAATTAGTTACTGTTGAGGTTAATTCCGTCAAAAAGGTAACACCCTTAAGTATGCTCGACGATCTGTCGGTTAAGGGTAAATCAATTCTGTATATGAAATTTGAGGATAAAAAACCACAGATCAGCAGTGAGTCAACGGGAATGATAGATATTATTGTTGATCTTTTGCAAACAGAATCTGAGTTGATGGTAAGTATAGAAGCACATTCCAACGACTTTGCTCAGGCTGCCGCGAACCAACAGTTATCCGATGAACGTGCACTGACAGTTTACGAAGCCATTGTTGCAAAAGGTGTTGATAAGAACAGAATGAAATACAAAGGCTGGGGAGGAACTAAACCTGTAACAGACAACAAATCTGAAGAAGGAAAATCAAAAAACAACCGAATAGAAATAATCAAATTATAAATTAAATAATTAATCTAAATAATAAATGAAAACAATTCTCAAAACCACACTGTTACTGCTGGCATTTACAGCATCACAAACAACATTTGCTCAGGAAAAAGTTGAAACTACAGCTCCGGCCTCTGCTCCCGCACAGGCAAAAAGCAAACATCCCGACATGGCTTCATGGGCAGAATTAAAAACATTCCACCAGGTAATGTCGCAAACCTTTCATCCCTCTGAAGAAGGAAATCTTAAACCTATCAGAGAGCGTTCAGGAGAATTAAATGAGAAAGCGATAGCATTGGAAAAATCAAAAATACCTGCTGAGTTCAACACTCCTGAAATCGTTGCAGCTACCAA
>CAZAON010000488.1:0-1619 GCA_964486655.1 uncultured Flavobacteriales bacterium | reverse complement strand
GCTGGTGTACATACAATGAATTACCGATCGGACTTTTGCTGGCCGGCGACATGCAATCCGGTTTATTTATTCTTGATATCTCGGTAGCAAACAGTGTAAATGAATTAGAAAAAGACAATATACTTGTTTATCCAAATCCGGCTCACGATCGCATTACTGTTAAGAATTCATCAAATTCAATAATAAATGTATTCGATTGTACCGGCAAAAAGGTATTATCAATGAAATCAACGACTGAAAATTGTGTCTTGGATATTTCTACTTTACCAAAAGGGTTTTACAGTTTGAATATTGTGAGCAATAAAATGACAGCAAACCGGAAATTTATCAGACAATAAAAAATGAAAAAATACGGATTAATATTTCTTATTCTTATTACGATAGTTAGTTGCGGAAAGAAAGAGAAAACAAAATCTGTTCATGGCAGATTGCGTGGTGCTGAAAATTCATGGATTTCCATACAGAAGATTACTGAAACAGGCGATGAGACCATTGATTCGGTCATGTCTGAAAAAGATGGAACTTTTGAAATGAAAAATCCGGCCACGGAACCTGAATTTTACATACTTCGTGCAAACGCAACCAACGTTGTATTCTTATTTTTAAAACCGAATGACAACGTTGAAATTACAGGAGATGCAAAAAATCTTGAGATGACTTATAAGGTCAGAGGCTCAAAGGATTCTGAATTAATTCAGCAATTACGAAGTCGTGACAGGATAATGTCAGATTCACTTGGCAGAAAGTATGAAGAGTTAAGGGCTGAGAATCCGGAGATGAAAGATTCCATCGGACTTGCTTTTCAGAAATTATATTCAGTCGAAATGGAAAACTATGCGAAGGAGTTCATTCGAAAAAATATTAACTCTATTGTTTCTTTATCAGCTACAAAATTTCTGAATCAACAGGCCGAGCTGGCATTAATGAATGAATTGAAAGATTCGCTCTTGAAAACGTATTCGGCCGAAAACCGTTATGTAAAAGATTATGAAACATTAATCAATGAACTGAACCTTCTTCCTCCGGGAAGCATGAGTCCGGATATCAATTTGCAAACCCCTGAAGGAAAAACAATGGCACTGAGCTCACTGAGAGGAAAAATAGTTCTGATAGATTTCTGGGCAAGCTGGTGTGTACCATGTCGCAGACAGAATCCTCATCTGGTAGAGTTATATGAGAAATATAAGGGAACAGATTTCGAAATTTTCGGAGTATCCCTGGATGAAAATGTTTCTGCCTGGAAAAATGCCATTCAAAAAGATGGATTAACATGGCCACAGGTAAGTGATCTGATGAAATGGGAAAGTTCGGTTGTTAAAGAATTCCACATAGAAGCAATTCCGTACGGAGTATTAATTGACCGCGATGGGAAAATAATTGCTAAGGGAATACGAACCGAGGAACTTGAAATGAAAATTGTGGAAGCTGTTAGCGGACGGTAAGTCGTGGCAGGCTCTGAGGTTGATTCATGAATATGTTTCGGGTTGGGGGATGCTGGTTTGAAGGTGAGTTGATGAATACGTTGCGGGTTGCGGGTTGGGGGATGCTGGTTTGAAGGTGAGTTGATGAATTCGTTTTGGGTTTCGGGTTACGGGTTTGGGGTGCTGGCTCAAAGGGTA
>CAZAON010000487.1:0-10912 GCA_964486655.1 uncultured Flavobacteriales bacterium | reverse complement strand
AAATTAGAAAACGTTTTGGACGGATGTGAATTCTACTAAATTAATAAAAAAGGCTTTCCATTTTTGGAAAGCCTTTTTTATTAGTATCTATAAATTTTTATTTACTGCATACCATTTGCTTTGTATCAATGGTTTTTCCATCAGCGACTAAACTGTAGGAGTATATTCCAGCACTAAGTTTTTCGGCGAAAATGTGAATACTACCTTCGCCCCGTTCCTCAAGGGTTACTCGCTTTATCACCGTGCCCACGTGATCATAAATTATAATCATTGCTTTTGAAACTGATTCCGGAAGACTATAATTTATGTAGGTTTCTTCACTAAATGGGTTCGGAGAATTTTGGTTCAGAATAATTTCCGTAACATTTGCGAGATCTACATTTTGAGTTTTGCGTAGGATTTGTCCAATGCTGCAGCAATTATCGAGTTGATCTTGAAGATTAGCAATTTTAACATCTTGCTCCTGTATAGCACTAATGAGGTAAGGAATTATTTTCACATAGTTTACAGCAAGGAAAGAAGATCCTGTTCCCGTTGTGTCAGTAGCACCTGTACTATCTCGTCTTGCTGGAAGTTTAAAATTACTTACCAACTCAGGTAAAACACTTTGTACATCTTGGGCGATTAAACCGTCTTGTGGGCTTGAAGGAAGACTTAAATAGGGGAATTGTGTTGTTCTATAAGTATATGTTTTCGGTTGGAGTAGTTTGACAATATCAAGGCCATTTTGTAATGGTTGTACATTCGTTTTTAATATTGCATCGGACATATAATAGTTATCTGTTGTATACACATCTCCATTAAAAAAGCCGGCTGCATCATAACAAGTACCTCCATTTCCACAAGTATTTTTTGGAGCAATAGCATAAATTCCATAATTAACAGCAGCATCACCATAAGCAGAAGCATAGACACCAATATTATAACTTTCTGCATGATTACCTTCAAACCAACCTCCAAAATTGCTATTCTCAGGGGCATCAGGAGCAATTCCAGTCAAACCTCTAACTGCAATGTTATCTACTTCGGAATTATAAGCTTCAAAATCGCCTGCAATATTAGCTATCCAGTATCCTTCACGTTGTGAAAATACTCCATCAGAAATTGAATAAATTCCTCTTTTTACTGAAGAGCTTTGAGCATCACCTGTGACGTCGCCATTGTGGAAAAAACCAGCTATAGTTTCGGTAAGTACATCACCTGCATTTTCATCAACACTAAGTTTGCCTGGGGGAAATGTTGCGACATTTGAGTAACCAATACCAATATAAACTGTATTATCACCAAGTACCATTTCGTTGGAATTATTTACTATTGCTCCAACGCCTATTGCTGCAGCATTATCAAGTGTTCCCGAAGCGGCATCAGCGTGCGAACCGAGGAATGTGCAATTGTTCCCGTCCGTCATTGAATACCCAGCATCGTGACCGATTCCTGTGTTATCATTTCCATCATAGTTGTTATAAAGAGCTTCTTCGCCAATAGCAACAATTGAACAACCAGCATTGTTACTGAAAGCGGATTTAAAGCCATACGCGCATCCTCCATATGCTTGAGTAACTTTCAACGATTGAAACCCTACTGCAGTATTATTGTATGAATTACCTGATGCACCTGCTGAAGCTGCCGCATCGTACCCAACATAAGTATTCGCTAATCCAATTTCAGCAGCCCCAGAATTATGTCCCAAAAAAACGTTATAAAGACCGGATGCACCGGTTCCAAATCCAAGATATAAATTGTTTAAAGTATTAGAAGTTCCCGTAAATCTATTTCCGTTAATATAATACGCATTGCTGAGCGGGAGATTAATATTACCAGAAACGTCAAGTCTATGACTTGGAGTAGTAACTCCAATTCCTAAGTTACCTGTTATGTTGCTATTGCCTGAAACAGTTAACTTATTTGAAGGAGTATTTGTGCCTATACCGATTCGCACATTTGTAACATCTTCGAATATTGGAGTAATTGTATTTACTAATCCACCTGCGCCATCCGATTTTTGTACGTTGTCTAAAGTTTGTGATTTTGTATTCTTTGACATGAACACAGAAATCATGATAACCATTAAGAGTCTAGCGTTCTTTTTCATAGTGTTTATTTTTTTTAAGTATTATCAATTTGCAGATCGACAGTAAAGAAAATATAAAATTGAAGTTAACCCAACGAAGATTTTCCCTAAGAATATATTAGGGTTTTTACTAGTAAATTAAGTACAAACAAGTATATTTCCTAATCCAATACTAGGTAAAACCCTAATTGGGTAAGCAGCTAGTTTACTAAAGAGTGAATGAAAATAGAAATTGAAA
The DNA here is from genome assembly GCA_964486655.1 of uncultured Flavobacteriales bacterium. Classification (GTDB taxonomy): domain Bacteria; phylum Bacteroidota; class Bacteroidia; order AKYH767-A; family 2013-40CM-41-45; genus JADKIH01. The sequence continues at coordinate 8,603 of CAZAON010000487.1, read as the reverse complement.
CTTATTTTTTACAAAGTTAAGAAGCCGAAGCTTTCTTCGGATGTATCCATTTGGCAAACTTTTCTAAAAGGGAAACATCAAAGTAAATGTTGCTTGCATATGCATGAATGGCTAAGCCAACCATATTTTTGACACCAATTTTTTTAAACAAGTTAGTCCGATGGTACTGGACTGTTTTTTCAGATAGCTTTAAGCACGATGAAATCTCCTTTATCGTTAGTTCGTGGGAAACAAGAAAAAGTAATTCTCTCTGGAGCACCCCGGAATAGCTATGAATGTCTGAGTACTCCATGATGCCTTCTAAAATTTGTGATTGACTTTGCGGCGTCAGGAATGTTTTTCTCTTGCTTAGCTCCTGAATCACAAGGTGGATTTCTTCAATTGATGCAGATTTATTTAAGAAGCTATTAGCCCCTTGAGTTAACAATGACCTTATAAGTCCTTTGTCAAAATAAAGACTAAACAAAATAATCTTGACCTAAGCGTTTCGAAGTTTAATCCCACTAATAAGCTCTTCAAAATCGATACGCGGCATGTCAATATCCAGACATACTAAATCTAATTCCGCATTTTCAATAATCGTATGTATTTCTGATGGATTTTTAGCAGTACAAATGTTACGAACGTTTTTTATTTTTTTAAGAATTGCAATTAACCCACATCGAAAGACATCAGAACTATCGGTAATTAAAATGGAGTGTGGTTTCATTATAATTGATTTTGTGTGTGTCCTGGGAAAAAAGCTAAAATACGGTAAAAATCAAATCTAAGAAAAATTAATTTCCTAAAGTTTACCAACATATAAGTGAGTAGCTAAAATGACTTATTTAATCCATTCCTAGTTAGCTGAAATAGGATTTTTACTTAAAAATAGTTAGTAACCATCATAGGTAATCCTATTGTTTCATTAAAAATGCCAATTCACTTTTGAGAAGTAATTAGATTAATAAATCATTAAAGCAAAACACCTTGAAAAATCTAAAACTCAAACTCATTTGCAATGTGCTCTTTTGCTTCTCAAGAACAATTACTTTTTCCCAAGTAACAACATGTACCAGGCTCACTAATAAACCTAAACCCCGCTCAGGATATTTATCCGTTGTTTTTGAGCTGTGAGATATTTATCCACTGATCCAGGCTCATCGTGATAGATATTAGCGAAAAAGTGATATCATCCTGCCCAACCTTCTCTGTCCAACGACCTGTATTGTATCGCCTCTGCCAAATGCTCCGCATTAATATCCGTCGACGAATCCAAATCTGCAATCGTCCGTGACACTTTTAAAATCCGATCATACGCACGTGCCGACAATCCCAAACGTTCCATCGCATTCTTTAATAGCGTCCGGCATTCATCATTCAGATCGCAGACTTCCTGCAAAAGTTTCGAGCTCATCTGCGCATTGCAATAAATTCCTTTTTCTTCGGCAAAACGTTTTCCCTGAATTTCTCGAGCCTTCACAACACGCTGACGAATTGAGTCACTCTTTTCTCCGCTTCGTTTGTCGGTGAGCTCTTTGAATGGAACAGGTGTCACTTCCAGGTGAATGTCGATGCGGTCGAGTAGGGGACCCGAAATTTTATTGAGATACTTCTGTACGTTTTGTGTTCCGCAGGAGCATTGTTTGTCGGGGTGATTATAAAATCCGCACGGACAGGGATTCATACTCGCCACGAGCATGAAGCTGGCCGGGTATTCAATCGAAAACTTGGCACGTGAAATGGTAACGGTTCTTTCTTCTAACGGCTGTCTCATTACTTCTAATACTGTTCGTTTGAATTCGGGCAACTCATCAAGGAACAACACGCCGTTATGTGCGAGTGAGATTTCACCGGGTTGTGGAAATCCGCCGCCTCCGACTAAGGCCACGTCTGAAGTAGTGTGATGAGGCGAACGAAAAGGTCTTACCGAAATGTTGGAAGATTCCCGTTGCAGTTTACCGGCGACGGAATGAATCTTCGTTGTCTCTAATGCTTCGTTAAGTGAAAGAGGAGGGAGGATCGTAGGAAGCCGTTTGGCAAGCATCGTCTTTCCCGCGCCGGGCGGACCGATCAGTATAATGTTATGTCCGCCGGCTGCAGCCACTTCCATCGCGCGTTTTATATTTTCCTGTCCGCGCACATCATCGAAATCGAATTCCGAATTTCCCTGGTTCTTTTTGAATTCATCTTCGGCATTCACGATCGTTCGCTCCATCGTTCCTTCACCGTTGAGAAAACGAACCACATCGAGCATGTTCTCCGCGCCGTACACTTCGAGTCCGTTTACGATTGCCGCCTCTCGTGCATTTTGTTTAGGCAGAATGAAACCTTTGAATCCTTCTTTCAGCGCCTGTATCGCTATCGGCAATACTCCCTTGATCGGCTGAAGTCCGCCATCGAGCGAGAGTTCTCCCATGATAATGTATTTATCGAGCGTATCCTGCATCACCTGTTCCGAACTTGCGAGAATTCCAACGGCAATCGTAAGATCATAGGCAGAGCCTTCCTTCCGAATATCAGCCGGTGCCATGTTGACAGTGAACTCATGACGGGGATAAACGAGGTTGCAATTTTTCAATGCTGCAACAATTCGCTTCTGACTTTCTTTCACGGCCCCGTCGGGCAATCCGACGAGAATAAAATTCACACCCGAACTCAGGTTTACTTCAACCGTTATCGTCGTCGCGTTGACTCCGTATACTGCACTTCCAAATGTCTTTACCAGCATCTTATAAATCTTAAGATGCAAAGTTAAGGTCGCATTTGCGGTTTCAATGTGCAGGAATCAGTTCATTGCTTTTATTAAACAGCATTAAATTATGAAAGAGGTGCCAAATTATTATTACTAATTCCATTCTCTTAGCAGAATTCTAACGGACTTGTTCTGCATTTTTGCCGGAAAATAATTATTTCTGCATTTTGAAAGATTGCAACACGTTGAACCTTTATCAGTGGATGCCTGCCTGCCTTCTGCAAAGTCAGGCAGGAATATCACACTGCTTGGTTGTTGAAGCCGATGTGCAAAAACAACGGAGGAATGTCGAAGCATCATAGCTTTTAGTATAATTGATGATGGAATTTGGAAAATACGTGCAGCGGGAAGTGCGTCGCAGCGGGAACCTTCAGTTGCAGGTAGGTTTTGCTGCAAGCAAAAAATGCTCGCCGGCCAAAGGCCTGAAGCTATGCGAAAGGCCGTCTGCGAGTGCTCCTTGAGGTGTGAGGAGTAGCGGGGTATCAAACCCCGCCCGATCTATGTAGCGTGCGTCTGGGATCATTGTAGGAGGCTACACAAGGCGTGGGAGATTGATGAGCCGAAGCCGAAAGGAGCCGCATCGGCGAGCCAAATAGAGAGCGACTGATCCGGCCTTGTGCGAGTCTTTCGGGAACATCGGAAGACGCGATCAGGGGCAGACACGAACAGGTCAAGCACCCTGTGAGGGGTGACAACTGGAAATGTCATGAACAGATTATCTTTCCCTAATGGTGAGATTTTGAAATGGTGTTCAAATATTGTTTATATTGGACAGACATTTACGAATGGCTTCAAATTCTTTTAATGGATAATTGGAATCAATTGATCATTCCCCCTATAAGCCGAAATCAACTTTTGGATTTCGCCTACTTTGTGCTTATTCTAAAGATTTTTCTTTTCCAATCAAATTATTCTTATGCGCAACAAAATCTAATACCCAATCCTAGTTTGGAGGATACAATTTCTTGCCCTTTAATATTATCTCAAATACACCTATGTGAGCATTGGTCTTCATATCGCAATTCTTCAGATTATTTTAATAGTTGTAACAATAATTTAGTAGGGGTACCTTCTAATTCAAATGGATTTCAGTATGCATATCATGGAAACGCATATGCATTTGTTGTGACTTTTAGCAATCAGGTGCCTTTCGATTACCGAGAATTTATTGGAATACAATTAAACAGTCCAATGTATGTAAATCTAAAGTACTACATTTCATTTTATTATTCGCGCGCTTATTCGGTACAAGGAGGTATTACTGGTGCATCAAATAATCTGGGAATAAGATTTACTAATCAATCTTATGTGGCAGGTGTAAATCCTATGCCTATTGATAATTTTTCTCATGGAAAGATTGACTCAATAAGTTACGATACTACACAGTGGTCTCGAGCATTTTTCGTTTTTCAACCTGATTCAATATTTGAATATTTCGTTATCGGGAATTTTTATGATAATGCACATACCGATACAAGTGGTTTTAATAATAATTCAGCAGGCTATTATATTGATGCTGTATGTATTTCTACTGATTCGCTATATTCTATGAATTGGACCTTCATAGAGGAAGCGAAAAGGGATGAATTTAGCTTGAATGCAAATATTACAAATAATACTATAGTTATCAATGTTGCGACTAAAGTCAATTATAATATTTATTCTGCAAGTGGGCAAATCCTCTTAAGCGGAGTTCTTAATCAAGAAGCATCAACTATTGATGTGAGCGCATTCGCAAATGGAATTTATTTATTAAAAATCGGCTCTTATTGTAAGAAATTTATTGTTTATTAATCGGAATTCAGAATTGGATGTAAAAAATATTAAATAAATTATAAAAATGTAAATCAAAAGCCTATGAAAACGTTATCTAAATTGAAAATTTCATTATTAATATTAGTTTGTAATTGGTTAGCTTATGATTTGTATGGCCAAGCTACTATTTCCAATTCACCTATAAGTCATGATAGAGTTGCTGGATACTATCTTGGTTGGAATGCTAGCGGAACAGCAGGCACATTAGAGATCAGAAATGACTTCACTGGAACTCCATATACAATTGAATTCTGGCTTAATAGTGTTGCGAGAATTGAAATGCAACAGGATGGTGATTTGAATGTTTTGACTGGTACACAAGGTTATCAAATTGATGGAAATTATGTTTTGCGACATAACAATATAACTTCTAATATTTATGTTGGTGTAGGCGCTGGAGATAATACAACTGGTACAAACAATTCGTTCACAGGAAATTTAGCAGGTAATATTAATTCAAGTGGAACCGATAATACATTTAATGGTTTTAATTCTGGTTCAAATAATGATTACGCTAACTTTAATACTTTTATGGGCTCTTATTCTGGGTTTAGTAATAATAGTGACAACAATACCTTCATTGGTTATATATCTGGAGCCGGAAATGCAACTGGGGTGGAAAATGTTTTTCTGGGTGCTAATTCGGGTGCGTTTTCAAATGCAGATAATAATACTTTTCTTGGATTTGAATCAGGCTTCAATAATACAGATGGTGCAAATAATACCTTCGTTGGTCATAAAAGTGGTTTAAATAATTCAAGTGGAGCTGAGAATACATTTATCGGTAAAAGTGCAGGAGAAGGAAATACTACAGGTGAACAGAATTCTATAATGGGATTTGAAGCAGGTTTATTAAGCAATGGAAATGACAATATATTTATTGGATTCCAGAGTGGTCGTTCAAATGTTAGTGGAAACGCCAATACGATTATTGGTACTAAAAGCGGTTATGCAAATATTGCGAGCAATAATACTTATGTCGGGCATTATGCAGGAGTGGCTAATACTACAGGCGCTTCTGGCACGTTTGTAGGAAAAGACGCAGGTATGTACAATACTACAGGGCAGTCTAATTCATTTTTTGGACATGCAGCTGGTTTGCATAATACAACTGGCACGAGAAATACATATTGTGGTTTTCAAGCAGGAAACTCAAATTCAACTGGTGATGATAACTCATATTTCGGCAACGAAACCGGACTAGGAGGAGCGGGTTCTAGGAATACTGCAATGGGATCAAAAAGCGCATACTGGGGAAATGGAACAACTGATAATGCTTTATATGGATATCGATCCGGATACTATATTTCAGTAGGAAGTAAAAACACAATAATGGGATCTGAATCTGGATCCAATTTGGACATAGGAAATGAAAATACATTTATCGGTTATCAATCTGGTAACAATAACAGTTCTGGTAATAATAATACATTTATTGGTAAAGATGCAGGATTATACAATTCAACTGGAAATTTCAATACCTATGTCGGTGATAACGCGGGACAAATTAGTACCGGTTCACATGCATTAGTATATTCTGCAGCAATAGGAGCGGATGCAAAAGTTTTAAATGATTACCAGATGATATTGGGTGACAATAATATCAATGTGGGAATTGGTTTATCAAATGATGCATCTGGTCCTCGAGATAAATTGGAGATTAAATCAGGTACAACTGGTGTTTCAGGTTTGCAATTTACCAACTTAACTTCTTCGTATAATCCTGGAGTTACAGCTCCTAAATTTTTAACCGTTGATGTGGATGGAAAGGTTGTTTTGCGGGATGCCGTTGGTGGCGGAGGTTCAACGAATGCATGCAGTAGTGTAAGTACTTCTGGAGACATTGGATTTGTTCCAGTTTGGAGCGCTGTAACACCCTCAAAAGAAATCTGCAAAAGCCAAATTTATGATGATGGAACAAGTGTTGGGATTGGATTTGGATCGACGCTTCCAACAGGTTCTACATATGAATTAGCAGTAAATGGTAATTTTCGACTTGGTGCATTATCTGATGCATTCTATTTGAATTCCGAGAGATTTCTTTGTTCAGAAGGAGGTAGTTATGCTTCAAGCGTATATTTAGGTATAGATGCAGGACCGACTGGCGCTAATACATGTGCAGGTGACAATAATATTTGCATTGGTGTAGAAAGCGGTAGAGATTTAGGAGGAGGGGCGAATATTCACGAAAGCAATAACATATTTATAGGTCGTCAATCTGGTTCAAATGTGCAAGCTACTGCTGCGTCAGAGGGACATGGAAATACATTTTTAGGGCTTGAAAGCGGCGAAGGATTTACAATTGGAAATAACAATGTTTGTATTGGTACTCAAACAGGAACAAATTACACCACCCAACAAGGGAATGTATTAATCGGCGATCAAGCAGGTCATAGTGGAGTTGGAAGAAGTAATGTATTAGTGGGCCAATTTGCAGATATTCCTTTTTCTACAACCGTAGACTACTCATGCGCATTAGGCTATAGTTCAGTTGTTGAAGCTACTAATAGTGTTGCTATCGGGGCAAATTCGCGATGTATTTCGCCAGATGCAATATCCTTAGGTGATTGTAGCACTTCAAATGTCCGAACTTTAATGGGCTATACAACTGTGCCTGCAACAGGAGGTAGTCCAGCACCTCCAAGTACGGGATTTCGTTTATATGTTAATTCAATTTCAAACAACAATGCTGCGTATTTTAATGGATTGGTATATGAGAATGGAGCTTATGTAACTTCAGATTCAACCCTTAAAAGCAATATTCAGAGTTTAAACTCCCAGTTCGTGGATCAAGTAATTGATCAATTAGCACCAAAGACTTACACCTTTGATGTTGCAAACAACCCGTCTCTCAATCTTGAAAGTGGTCAGCAATTTGGTTTGCTTGCACAAGAGGTCGAAGCAATTCTTCCTGGACTTGTCACTGAAGTGACAGCACCAGCGTTGACAGATAATCAAGGGAATGTCACAATTGCGGAAAAGACATTTAAAGCATTAAATTATACTGGACTTATTCCATTTTTGATAAGTAAAATTAAGGATCAAGATACAAGACTAGATCAACTTGAACAACAACTTAACAATTGCTGTAATAGCAATCCAAATCAACGTAGCTCAAATCCTGCAATTGATGTAGTTTTATCAAACAGTATTATTCTTAACCAAAATGATCCAAATCCATTTGCGGAGGAAACCAAAATCACTTTTAATATTCCTACTTCTGTTGCTGATGCTAAAATTATCTTTACCGATAATGCTGGTCATATTATACAGACAGTCAAAATTAATGAACGTGGCGCTGGACAATTGAATGTTTATGGAAGCGATTTAACAAGTGGTATTTACAGCTACAGTCTAATTGTTGATGGAAGAGTTATTGATAGTAAGAAAATGGTGTTAACGAGATAGTCAAGCACAATCTTGTTAGAATACAGAATGAGGGCATAGCCCTCATTCTGTATATTCTTGATGCAAATCATGTTTAGAAATTATTGTATTTGCTTTTTGTAATAAGTATGGTTCATTATGTGTTTCCATTTTCTATCACTATTGATTGCTATATAAATGTAACGTACGAAGCACCATAGCTTTTACTATAATTGATGATGGAATTTGGAAAATACGTGCAGCGGGAAGTACGTCGTAGCGGGATTTTACTCAACAATAAATTTCTTGCTTACTTCTAAGTGTTCTTTCAAAGTAGCAATATATAATCCAGACATTAATCTAGGTAATATTATTTTTTGAAAACTCGACCATGCCGGTAAGTTAAAGGAAGCAATTTGGCTACCTGTAATATCATAAATTAATAGAGTAGTAGAATTATTATAAACAGGATAGGAGATTGATAAGGTCTGGTCGTATATCGGATTAGGAAAAATATTAATCGAATTGTTTGCAATAGTTACTTCATTAATACCAACTAGACTGTCACACGATGATCCTATTTCCGCTCCTAAAAAATAGTTGGGATAATTTGAATGTGGCTGGCTTTTTCGACAAGTTGTAAATATAGTTTAATATTATGAATTTTGTTTTGAACTGAAACGGAAGC
>CAZAON010000486.1:0-10599 GCA_964486655.1 uncultured Flavobacteriales bacterium | reverse complement strand
ATACGCCCTGTTACAAACACCATTGTATGATATGTCTAACTTTATCGACAATGGTGATACAACATTATTTATTACAGGTTATATTCCTGTTGCGAATCTTCCATTGTTAAACAACCTCACAACACTTATCAATTTTACCCGACCTTACTATTTGCCGGTAAACAATTCAGCAGCTTACGGAATTGCCTATAGTCTGGGCGATTCAGCACTGCATGGAGGAAAGGCCAGAAATGCATTTAAAGTTGAAGGCGAAGGAATAAAAGTGGGTGTATTGTCAGACAGCTACAATACAAAATCGGGAAATCCTGCACAGACCGATGTAAACAACGGTGATTTACCGGGCGTTTCAAATGCATACAATAACCTTCCGGTTCAGGTTGTGAAAGAATATTCATACGGACAACGTTCAGACGAAGGAAGGGCCATGCTTCAGATCATACACGATGTGGCGCCTAAAGCGGAACTTGCCTTCCGTACCGGATTTGAAAGTGCAGGAGATTTTGCTCAGGGCATTATTGAATTACAGCAAGCGGGATGTGATGTTATCGTTGATGACCTTTCTTATATCACCGAGCCGTTCTTTCAGGACGGAGTCGTTGCACAAGCGGTAGATTTTGTAAAAAGTCAGGGCGTATCTTATTTCGCCGCTGCCGGAAACTTCGATTCACACTCTTATGAGGAAGTTTATAATCCGATGCCGGCACCTCCGGGATTTGCCGGTACGGTTCACGATTTCGGAAACGGAGACTACCTGCAAAGCGTTTCATTGACACCGGGTATTTATACAATCGCTTTACAATGGGATGATTCAATTTACTCATTACAGCAATTACCGGGAGCGAAAAACGACCTGAATATTTACCTGATGGATAATTCCGGAAATCTGCTTTTCGGTTATAACAGGGATAATCACTGGGAAGATCCGGTTGAAGTTTTACAGTTTATCGTGAAAGGAAATTCAACCGCAAATATCATGATTACCCGTGCATCCGGTAATGATAATATGCGATTCAAGTATATAGTTTATCGTGGTAATCTGACGATCAACGAGCATGTATCCGGAACTTCGACAATTACCGGTCAGGTAAATGCGGCCGGCGCAATGGCTGTCGGCGCGGTCCTGTACAGTAACACGCCTGCATTCGGAGTTAATCCTCCGACGATTGCCTCTTTCTCTTCTTCAGGAGGAACATATGTTGAAGGCACTGTTAGACAGAAGCCTGACTTTGTTGCGCCGAATGGAATAAATACAACTGTGAATTTCGGGCATTTAAATATAGATGGCGACGCGCTTCCAAATTTCTTCGGAACATCCTGTGCAGCGCCTCATGCAGCAGGTGTTGCCGCACTCGTCGCATGTGCTTATGAAAAATACTATGGAAGTCCGATGTCGCCTGACAGTATGAGGAATATTTTACGTTCAACCGCAATTGACATGGAAGCTTCCGGCTTTGATTACAAGAGCGGTTATGGATTAATACAGGCAGATGCGGCTCTGCAAACCCTTGCCACACCACAACCTGTTATTGATTCAATCGTTCCCGAACCGGGAAAAATACCGGGACTGATTCCGGTTACAACAACAATTAAAGGTCGTTACTTTAAATCCGGATCAATTGTATATTTCAACGGCTTGCCTCTTGCTACAACTGCGGTTGACGAAAATACAGTTATTGCAACCGTACCACTGTTTACCGGCAATCCACCGGTTCAGGTTTATAATCCTCCTATTACTTCAAGTGCAAACGACGGTGGTTTCTCCGATCCGAGATTCTTCTTTGAAGAAACCAGAAAACTTGTAAAAGTATCCGCACATGGAGCATTGAAAAAATACGGAGATAAAATACCTGCACTAGGCGCCGACATTCTGGTTGACGGGCAACCTTATCAGAGTACAAGCTATTCACTGGCTGATCTGGGTCTTGACAGTTTACAGATTACAACAACGGCAACGAGCAAAAGCGGAATCGGATACTATTTGATTCGCCCGTCTATCCCTCCTTTCGATCCTACTGATGCGCATGATCTGGCTTTGATAAATGATTTCAAATACGAATTCAATGACAGTATTCTCGTAATCGAAAGAATGCCAATCACGATTACTCCAAGAGACACAACAATTTTATACGGAGCAAAACTTGGTCCGGTTAAATTCAATTATGTATACGATGATTCTGAAATCGATTTAACAGACAGACCGGCATTCCTCAATACGATTGACTCAACACATCAGTCATCAATGGATACATCGCTTGTAATGGTAAGCGGAAGAGCCGTCGTAAACGGCCGTGCAGTTGTTAACGGTGATTTATCAGGATACGGTGTTCTCGTTAGTGGTCGTGCAGTTGTAAACGGAAGAGCCGTTGTAAATGGCAGAGCGGTTGTAAACGGACTGACATTCGATACAACAAATGTAGTAGACGTATCACCTGCTTGTATATTTAACTATCAGGACAATTCAGATACGGCTCAACTTGTAAATGGAAGAGCTGTTGTAAACGGACGTGCGGTTGTGAATGGTCGCGCAGTCGTAAACGGAAGAGCAGTTGTAAACGGAAGAGCAGTTGTAAATGGAAGAGCAGTTGTAAACAGCACTACTGAAAATGACAGTACTGCAGATAACACAATTATTATAACCGATTCAACCGATGTGACCGCCCCTGCAGGTGATTCAATCTACTTTAAATCTGTTAACCTGATAACCGGATTGTATGCGGATACGCAGGCAGTCGTTCCGGGTGCATTTATGTCAGAGAATTTTGAAATCACTTACGGACTTGGAGAACTAATAATACTTCCGGCTCCACTTACGATAACCGCGAATGATACGGATGCATACGAAAACGATCCATTCTATCTGGATGCTACGATTAGCGGATATCAGTATAATGATTCTGACAGTGTGCTGTTAAACGGTCCGGTTACCTTCTATATAACCGACCTGAATAATCAGCCTGTGAATATTAACGGGCTACCAATTGGATCTTACATTATTCATCCGGTAGCAGAGCTTCTTGACTCATCTAACTATGTAATAGATTCGGTTCCGGGTACACTGGAGATAAAACAGAGACTTGCTCTTCAGGTAAAAATGTATTTGCAGGGTTATTATAGTGGCAACGGGCTAATGGATAATGCGGTTGGAAGTGGGTGTCTTTTTGTCAACGGAATATCTGCAAACACTTCAGATGCTGACTCCGTAACGATAACACTTGTGAATCCGGTTTCGCTTACAACGGCTGATAAGGTCAAGGGAATTCTGAAAACCAACGGAGTTGTAGATGTAAACGTCGGCGGTACGATAGATTCATCAGGCGCTTATTACATCTGTATAAATCATCGTAATGCTATTGAATCATGGAGTGCGAATCCGGTTCCGATTATAGCAAATACCCATTACGATTTCACTACTTCACAATCGCAGACTTATGGTGGAAATGCAATTCAGACACCTGACTTACAATCATGGGCATTTTACAGTGGTGATATATCTACCTATACAACAATTTTAGGTGTACAGGATGGATTAATAGAATCCAATGATTACATGTTCATGGAAAATGCCGTTAACGTCATTTTAAGTGGCTATGTACCTCAGGACTTAACCGGTGATGGAATAGTAGAATCGGAAGACTACTTAATACTGCAGAATAACATGATGTGGATGGTGTTTGTGATGAGGCCGTAAAGTCAGTTAAGTCAGTTTTTAAGATCCAATTATCATAAAATAAAAAACCTCCCGAATGTATCAGGAGGTTTTTTATTTTTAGTATCCTGTTCTAGTGGGATCTGTTAACTCGTTCTTCGTTTCGCCCTGGCCTGCTCAATAAATTTATCAAGATATAACCATCCGAATTTGCGTGCCTGAAAATAATTCACATGGCTATCAGCAAAAAATCTTGAAATAATATCATCTATAACTTCTTTACGAACCAAATAATCATCCAGTTTATTAGTATCGATATTCAATTTAAGTTCTTTAATATATTCAACCATAAAATCAGTATGTTGATCACTGTATATAGGATAAACTTCCGGTTTATGATAATTGCAATATACTGATGCAAAATTCATGAGGCGATGCTTCTTCCCGTTAATTGTAATATTCGCAATATCCTCTACTACCGTCAAATCATTTTGCTGAAGCCGTTGATCAATGTTTAATTTCAGAATTTGATCAGCCATGTATTGCGCACCGGCAATATCATTTAATTCTTTGCTGTTTACCGCGCTGATCTTGGTTAATATCTCCTGCCTGTCGGTATTTAAAGGATTCAGTGCAAAATAAGTGATGTTCTTCTGGTCCTTAATAAAATACTGTTCTTCAACTTTAAGTACGTTGAACTGACTTTTCATATCTTCGATAATGGTAGGCATCGGATTGTCCAATTAGTGATTTATGAAATTACACATTATTCTTTTACTGATGTAAAAATCGTTAAAAGCGAGATATTCCGCGCGTAACCGATGAACAAAGCTAATCACTTAAATAGATGATTTAGATCATAAAAAGGCTATCAACAATTTCACATATTTGAGTTAATAAATTATACCAAATTGGTACTAATCTAAAAATTACTCACTGATAAGTACCCCAAATGCCCGTATTTGAGCCATTCCGGAAAAATCAAAATTTGAAATTGCTCATGTTTGGATTAAATTTACACCATCAACACTCAACACACACTTTTAATTATTTCAAGTATTACAGCAGAGGGTTTTTTACCATAAAAGCCTGAAGCCACAATAATAGTAAACAGTAAATTAATTGTTGTAAACTGAGACGTAGGACCTGAAACACTCTACCTCCCTAATTTATAATAGTATCAAATTATTTCTGCTGACAGAATGAATTTTCAGTCGGCTTAATAACTGCGTATTATCACTACATCATAAATAACACAAATCCAACTAAAATGAATCACAACTCCTATTCTACATTAATTAATTATCGGTTATTTTTAGTAGTCGCTATGTCATTCCTGACATTGTCTTCGTACGGACAGATCGCTACTACTATTTCCGGTGGTTCTTCTGCAAATGGAAGTTACCTGACATTTGCTGATGCAATAACAGCGCTAAATGGATCAACGATAACCGGTCCGGTTACAGTTGATGCGACTGCAGGTCAGACAGAAACACTGACCGGAAAAATCACTTTGACTGCAACCGGTACATTAGCGAATCCGATTACCATTCAAAAAAGCGGTGTTGGTGCTAATCCACAACTCATTTCTTATGTTGGAACAGTAGCGACTCCTTCAAATGCTGCAGATGGTTTCTTCGCAATTTCGGGAAGTGATTACATTACTATCGATGGAATCGACCTGCAGGAGAATGCAGCAAATACCACTGCAACAACTGTGATGGAATTTGGATACGGTATTTTCAAAGCGAGTGCGACTGATGGAGCACAATACAATACAATAAAGAACTGTACTATCACATTAAACAGAATTCAATTTACCGCATGGACTGCACCCGGTACCAACGGATCGACAGGAATCGCGATGAATAACGGATTGAGTACTGCCGCTGGTGCGCTTACGGTTACCTCTTCTTCCGGATCAAACTCCTTTAATAGTTTTTACAGCAATACCATTCAAAATTGTAATACAGGAATTGCTATTGTTGGATTTACCGCTGTATCTCCGTATGTTTTTGGTTCAGGCGGATTTGGAGATACGGGTAATGATATTGGTGGTTCTTCTGCACTTACAGGAAATACCATTTTGAATTTCGGAGGTGGTACGAGTGCAAGTACTCCTGCAAACGGAATTTTTGGAAATCAACAATGGAATTTCAACTGTTCATATAACACTGTAAACAGCAACAATGGAACAGGCGTGAATCATCCAAATACAATCAGAGGGATTTTCTGTAATGCTTCTTCAATAAGTGCAAGTGCTACATGTAATAACAATACTGTAACATTAAAAGGCGGTGGAACAACTCATGCAGTTTCCGGAATTGACATGGAGTTTGGAAGTACAGCAGCAGGAAATACAATCAGCGTTGCGAACAATATTGTACAAAATTGCACTTACACATCTGCGACTTCGGGTACAATGCAGGGCATCTTATGCGTATCGAGCGCTGCAACGTTAAATATTACCGGAAATACAGTTACAGGATGTTTACTGTCGGGTACAGGAACTATGGATTTGATTTCAACAACTTCAAGTCCGGCTAACTTAAATTTATCAGGAAATACAGTAAACAGTAATACACAGTCAGGAACCGGTACAATGAATATGATAAATATTTCAAGTACACCGGCCGCAACTATTGTCAATAATAACAACTTAACCGGCAACAGTAAGACCTCAACAGGAACACTTGTTGGTATCGGATTCTCAGGATCATCAATTACGATAAACACTTCGATTACAAATAATACAATCAGCTCAAATACCCTCGCAGGAGGCGGAGCTGCAAGCGGTTTTCATGCAATTAACGTTACGGGATCTGCCAATCATGTTATTACCGGAAATACTATTTCCAATAACAGTATTACAAATATGACCGGAACTGCAATCGGATCGATGAATGGTATCGTTTCATCAGGAACAACTTCGCCCTCTAATAACATTTCGAACAACTCAATTACCGGATTCACATTGGGCGGCACATCAACCGGCGCTCATGTTATGAGAGGAATATTTCCGGGTGGCTCTTCAACAGATGCAAGAACCATCAGTGGTAATACTTTGAGCGGATGGTCATGTAACGTCGGTTCGAGCGTTCAAATGGTCGGAATTAGTGCTGGGCTTGGCGCTACGGTGAATATTTTCAACAACAGATTCTGTGGAATGACTTCCGGTCAGAGCACGGGCGCATCATACATTAAGGGTATTTCCATTAACGGTGCTACAGGAACTACATTTAATGTTTATAATAATATGATTGACATTAATCAGGTGCCTGTAGTAATGAATGGAGCGAATTGCCTGGTTGGCATTGAAGTAAATGGCGGAACGAACGCGAATTTATTTTTTAATACTTTAAGAGTTGCCGGTAACGGAAGCGGTACGGCCTTCTCAACAAGCGGTATCAGCATACTCGTTACTACCGTTAATACAAACATCAGAAACAACATCGTCATGAACCTGACAACAGGTGGTGGCGCGACTGCTGCTGCATGCGCCGCGGCATTAAGAAGAACTTCTGCTCTCTTTACAGGTTATGCATCAACATCTGACAACAATATTTATTATCCCGGCACATCTGCTTTGGGTCCGAATAATGTGACTTATTTTGATGGCACGACAGGATACCAGACAATGGCCGCATTCCAGGCAATCTCCGGTTTAAGTCCGCGTGAAGTAAATTCAAAATCAGAAAACGTAACTTTTCAAAGTACAGTTTGCGGGAATGCCGATTTCCTCAAAGTAAGCACATCAACACCAACATTTGTTGAAGGCGGAGCACAAACAATTACGACTCCAAGTATCACGACAGACATTTTTGGAACAACAAGAAATCCATCTGCTCCTGACGTAGGAGCGCATGAAGATAATTTTGCCGGACTAACACCTTCATTCGTCAGTATTACGAATTCACCTGCAATCGGAGCATGTACTGCCGTAAACCATACAATAACAGCTGTTGTTTTACCTGGCATTAACCCCGTTTCAACAGTAACTGTGAATTATTCATTAAACGGAACACCTCAAACAGGAATTGTTCTTTCAAACGGCGGAAGCGGAAACACATACACAGGTGATATCCCTGCTGCTACTCCAACAAATGCACTTGTAACATGGAGTGTCACAATCTTTGATGGAGTCTATACAGTCACAAATAGCGGAACTTCTTACAGGGATAATCTATATCTGAATGTTGTTACAACTGCATCAGTAGCTCCCGGAACCGTTTGTGCAGGCACTCCAGCTACATTAAGTGTAACGGCACTTGATGGCGCGCCGGGTTTTAAAACTATCGGTACACAAACGACAACTACTACTACAGGAAGTCCGTTCAGAGGTGGCGCCGGTACCACGGTTGGTAGCAAAGTGCAATATTTATTTACCGGGGCAGAACTTGCAGCATCTGGTCTTGCAGCCGGAAATATTACAAGCATTGCATTTAATGCAACTACTACGTCGGCAGTTTACAACATGCCAAACTTTACAATTCGCATGGGGAATACTGCATTGTCGGCCCTGACAACAACATTTCAACCGGATCCTGTCAATGTTGTTTACGGTCCGATCAGTCAGCCTTCACCATCTGCAACCGGACTTGTAACTTATACAATTACTCCGTTTTACTGGGACGGAGTTTCAAACGTTCTTATTCAAATCTGTAATGATCCGATTACACCTCTGGGAACATCTTTATCAGTTTCAGTTGATGCGGCCGGAACGGGCAAGATGGCTTATTCGAATGTTGCAGCATCATGTGCAGCTACTACCGATGCTGTGGCTACAAACAGAGCGGTAATTACTTTCGGAGGAACAGTCGGAATAAATTATACACCTTCAATGACGTGGAGCTGGTCACCGGGTCCTCTTAGCGGCAGTTCAGTTGCTGCTTCGCCGCTAACAACAACAACTTATACAGCAACAGGTACCGATGTAAATGGTTGTACTGTTGTTTCAAATCCGGTTACCTTAAATGTAAACGCACTTCCCGTAAACCCTGTTGCTTCAAATTCAATACAATGTGGTTATGGAACACCTACAGCTTCGGTAACAGGCGGAGGCGGACTCTATAACTGGTTCCTTACTCCAACCGGAGGTACTGCGCTGGCAGGACAATCAGGAACATCACTGGTAAATTATCCGATCAGTATTCCAACAACCTTCTATGTTTCGGAATTTGACGGAACATGTTCAAGTGAACGTGTGGCTGTTTTTGCAGACGTCACGAATCCTGATGCGGTAACCGCAGCATCATCGACAAATCTTACCTGTCCGCTCACCGATGTTACTCTTTCAGTAACACAAACCGGATCTACAAATAATTATGTCTATTCATGGACTGCAACTCCTGCTGCTGGGAGCGGAATCCCAACTTCATTATCGGGTAGCTCTGTAATCATTCAGGCAACTGCAAGCGGGACATATACATATACAGTTCTTGCAACAGATGCAGGTAATAATTGTGCTACGACAAGTACAATTACTGTTACGTATAGCACAGCTCCTGTAGTTACCGCTACTCCGGTTAGCTCGACTATTTGTCCGGGCACTTCTGTACAATTGACAGCTACTCAAACTAACGGAGCCGGATCTTCAATTCTGTTAAACGGATCAAATCAGTATCTCGCAATACCTACTTCCCCAAGTATTGAATTTTCTGCCGCAGCGGCAAGCAAGTTTACGATTGAAGCATATATCCGTCCAACCGCATTTGCAGCCATTTTAGGTATAGTAAGTAAATACATGACTCCGAGTGGTGCCGGTTATTTTGTTCGTGAAAACACAACTTCGCCATATACAGGTATTGATGCAGGAGGCTCTTCAACTGTTTCAACAGCAACCGGATTACTCACAGCAAATACCTGGTATCATATTGCCGTACAGTTCTTCCCTAAGGATGCAACTACAGATTCAATTCGAATTTTCATCAATGGTAATCTGGTAAAAGTCGGTGTGTCTGCAATGCCAATTAATACGACTGACTCAGTTAGAATCGGATCAGACTTCTCTGCCCGTTACTTTAACGGTCAAATGGATGAAGTCAGAATCTGGAATGATACTGTCACACAAAGTGACCTCGCAATCTGGAAAAACAAGAGTATAACAAATGCTCACCCTAACTTTGCTAATCTTGTTGCATATTATAATTTCGATACACCGTCAACAACGACAGTAGCCGATCTCTCAGGAAACGGAAATACCGCATATGTCAGAAATGCTCCGTCATTCGTTGCATCTGCTGCACCTATAACAAATGCAACATTCAGCTGGTCTCCAACTACGGATTTGTCGGATCCAACAATATCAAATCCGCTTTCAACTCCAACATCAAGTATAATTTATACTGTTACAGCGACCGGACCAAATACATGTACCGGAACTGCAACATCATCGATTACCATTCAACCGATTCCTCCTGCACCAGTTGGCACAGACAATTCACAGTGCGGAGTTGGTGTTCCAACAGTATCGGTAACAGGAACAGGCGGAACATTCCGCTGGTATCTTGCTTCAACGGGCGGCTCACCGCTTCCGGGTCAGTCAGGAAGCCAGCTTTCGGCATATTCAATTAATACAACAACTACATTCTACGTTTCTGAAATTTCAAGCGCTCTTTGCGAAGGTCCGAGAACCCCGGTTGTTGCCACTGTTGTCGATCCGGATGCAGTAGTTGCAACTGTTTCAAGTCCTACTTGTTTTGGAAGCAGTATTACACTAACAGCAAATCAAAGCGGACCAAATAGCAATCTGTATAACTTCTCATGGGTTGCCTCTCCGGTTTTAGGAAGCGGAATGACCGGAATTACACTCGGACCATTAACAAACTGGTATACGAATGATTTCAGTGCTGGCCTTATTGGTGGAGACGCATTATCGGGTACTGCAATCATAACAGGAGGTGAATTAAAACTTACATCGAATACACTTTCACAAAGTCGCGGATTCACAATTG
>CAZAON010000485.1:0-15313 GCA_964486655.1 uncultured Flavobacteriales bacterium | reverse complement strand
TTGTATGAGATCGTTATGAGGGTAATGGGGTAAAATGGAATCATAATTTTGTTCGATTGCGGAAACATCGAGTGCATTGATTACTCCGTCGCCATTGCAATCGGCATGTTTCTTATCAACAAGGTCCTGCAGGTACATGAAATTGAATCCGCCCGAATTCCAGTCCACCGAATTGTATCCTGTCCATGCATTCGAAACCTGCGAACGTACATTTCCTGTGTCTCCGTAGTAAATGCCGATTCCAAATAGGTCTTCCATGTTTACATGCCCGTCAGTATTCACATTGCCCGGCCAGACACTACAATCAATTATGTTTTGAATATTATAAAACGTATCAGTTTCAAATGCATTCGATACGATTAATGAAATCAAATAGGTTCCGGGAACTGAATATTGATGACTACCCGCGGAGTCTGTAGATAAATTGGAAATTCCACTTGACGGATCTCCAAAATTCCACAGGTAAGCAGTAGGGTTGCCACTATAAATAACAAAAATATGAGTCGTATCCTGAACACAATCTCCCCCAAGGAAATTGTAGAACTGAGCACTGATGCATCCTCCTGAAACAGTAACCAATTGTGAAGTAGTATCTGAAATTGTCCCGTCAGAAATAATCAAAGTAACAATATAGCTTCCCGGAGCTGAGAAAGTATGTGTCGGAGAAAGTGCCGTGTCCTGATTAAGCGAAGAAGCAGTATCGCCAAAGTCCCATAAAACAGAGGTAAAGTCGCCTGTCGATTGATTCGTAAACAATAATGTGGAATCTGAATAGCATGATGTGACGAACGCCGCATTAAAGCAATCAGTTCCGATTGTGATAAACTGCGAGCGATAATCCCATTCGGCCCCAATATTCACAAAAAGTGTGACGTAGTAGGTTCCGGGAGTGTTGTATATATGCCAGGTTGCCGTATCGTGAGAGATATTTGCCGCGCCCGATGTGGTATCTCCAAAGTCCCATGTGTAAACACCATATTGGTCAAGAGCCTGGAAAAAAACGGTGTCTCCCGCGCATGCATACGTATGCGTGAAAAATGCATTGCAGGCATTAGAGGAGGAGTAAACGAAAATAAATGACAGGAAGAGTAGCAGTTTTTTCATGTTTTAATAATTAATCCGTATGCTAATGTAGTAAAATGCAATGATTTGCAAAGGGGAATAATTTATAGTCGAAAATAGAATAGGGCAACAAATCTATAATGTTATTATGCTTAAACTTACCATTAAACTCGCTCCTCTTTAATCATTTTAGAAATAGCTTAATATTTTCGGCCACTGTGGCCAAAATCTTCAATCTTCACCCGATAGCTATCGGGTCTTCAATTTTCAATAGTTACCTGTAACTCCAACCAAATCTTACAGTATAACAGCATTCATGCATACCACAGCTCCCCGGGAAATGAATTTATTAGGTGAATTAAAGAAGAGCGCTTCCGGAAGGCAGGTGGTTCAGTCGCTGATGTTTCGACTGGCCGGATTGGGATTGATTTTCCTTTTACATGTTATGCTTGCCCGCTTGATGGGTCCGAAGCAATACGGGAACTACATCGTCATAATCACGGTTATTAATATTCTGATGGTCGTCAGCCTATTCGGTTTCGATACTTCGACATTGAAGTTTTTACCGGCTTATCTGGCAAAGAATGATTTCTCATCAGCTTCAGGGTTTGTGAAGTTTGCAAAACGTACGGTTTTGCTTGTGGCAATTATCTGCAGTGCGGCTTTGTTTATTTTCCTGCTTGCAAAAGCAAAAAAGTTTGGCAGTACTTTGTCGGAAGGGTATTTCTGGGGAATATTATTAATCCCTTTTCTTGCCATTGTTTATCAGTCAAGCGCCGTTCTGCGCGCGTTGAAGAAATATAAGTCTTCATTATCTCCGGTTTACTTTTTTCTCCCGATTACCATTGGCGTAATTTCTTTGTATTATTTTAATTCATATGGCAGACTGAATGTCGATGCCGCAATGCTAATTAATCTTTGCTGTACAATTACGGTTTGTTACTTCACAGTCAGGAAGGCTAAGAAGGCAATGAAGGATTTTACAACCGAAGAAAGGGCGTTTGTTCCAAAAGAGTGGCTGTCGGTATCGGGCATTTTATTTCTAACGACTTCATTGGATCTTTTGCTCAGGCAATCAGACATACTCATCGTAAGTTATTTTCTCGGAAATACGAATGCCGGATACTATGCTGTCGCCGCGAGGCTGGCAACATTAACGGC
The DNA here is from genome assembly GCA_964486655.1 of uncultured Flavobacteriales bacterium. Classification (GTDB taxonomy): domain Bacteria; phylum Bacteroidota; class Bacteroidia; order AKYH767-A; family 2013-40CM-41-45; genus JADKIH01. Next base: position 13,090 of record CAZAON010000485.1, on the reverse strand, counting down.
TCTTGGTTTATCGGTGGCTGATTATGTTTTTATGCCAAAGATATCTTCGCTTTACGAAGGAAGACAATTGATAAAGCTGCAGGATATGGTTAAGAATGCATCCTTGCAGATATTGAGCATAACTTTGCCGATACTATTCACTTTGATCATCGGCGGTAAATGGATATTGGGTTTGTTCGGACCACAATATGAATCATCTTATATGGTGTTAGTTATTCTGTTATGCGGACAAATTGTGAATTCATTTACGGGAATGGTAGGCGGACTTATGACTATGACCGGTCATCAGCGTGCATTTCTGTGGCTGTATGTGTTGGCTTTTGGAATTCAGATTATACTCAACATAATTTTAATTCCGTCAATTGGAATAATAGGCGCTGCCATCGGAACTTCGGTGTCGATGATTGTACTTAATCTGCTTGCATACTCTTTTGTGAAAAGCAAGTTAAAGATTAAAGCTTCATTTATATAATTTATCTCTCTATAATTAACTTCTGAACCTGTTCGCCGGCATTCGTTTTAACAGAAAGAAAATAAATTCCTTCTGATATATCCGATAAGTTCAATTGTAAAGAACTTAATCCCGTTGATTTGGAATTTTCGTTGAATGTTTTAACTGTTTTCCCGCATATATCTAAAAGCCTGATCTGTATGTCAGCATTGTTAGCCTGATTGAAGTTCAGGGTTGTGTATTCATTAGCCGGATTAGGATACAGCAAAAAATTATTTGTATTCGACGGCGAATGAATACCCGTAGTCCCATCGAAAGCAACATCATCAATCATAACAACTGTACCGATATTTAAAGGATTGATGTTTGGTGTACAGGATCCGTTCTTGAAGCTAAACCATATTGCCGCAGAGTCTGGCAAGGCCATCGAAGAGTATGCAATTGGAAATGAATAAAACTGCCAGGTTGGAGAAACAGTCGATACGCATGTACCATTTACAACACCAACAATATTGTTTCCGCTTTTCAATGTTGTGTTAATGGTAAGAACATCTCCGTTAAGCAAACTTGTAATTGCCCAGAAAGTAATATTCACCGGAGCAGAGGTTAAGCCTAATGGGAAAAATGAACTGTTCGGTACTACTCTTGTGAAAAGTGTCGTGGCGCTTACGCCCGAGACATCCTGTACGGTCTGAAAGCGCAAAGACAGGTTACCCGAATGTGCATTACTTGCCGATGATGCATATGCATATCCGGTTTGTGAAAACCAGTTATCCGGAATTCCGCTTGTCCAGTTTTCAAAGCCCGCATTCGGAATTTGAGCGGAAAGAGGAAATGTAATTAGGTATAAAAACAGGGATGTAATTGTTTTTTTCATGGGTTATAGTTTTGTGTGTTTTGAAATAGGCAGTATTAAAGTTATAAATAATCGGCAACTTCAGTATTTATCTTTTCTATTCCCTATTTTCGCATGTGATCGCCGCAATACCAACACAGCAAGCAGTAGCATACAATTCTACCGTCTTCGATAGAATCCTTCTTTTTCTGCTGGTATTCAGTATCTATTTCGAAGCCAATCTTCCCAGTTTCTCGGGGGCAAGCACGCCATTTGTCATTTTCGCATTTACCCTCGTTTATCTGTCCATTACGAGACTGAATTCGCTGATGCGGCTATTCTCCAGCAAATATTTCATTGCGGCCATGAGCTTTGCAGTACTTTGTATTTTTATGGAGACAATGCATCAGTATGCGGCATATGATTTTATTATACGCTATATTAATATGACACTTGGGATGTACGGCATTGCTGCATTATGCCGTGACAAGCAGGCATTTGATCTTGCATTATTTACATTCGTCCTCGCCAGCGCGGTTCAATCAGTACTCATCATTACCGGAACAGCGCCGCTTTTAAGTTCGCTTACGGCCAGCGGATTTACAGATGCCTCGCATGCACGACTCCTTGCATTCGAGGAATTTTATCTTCGGGGAAGTTTGACCGACATCTCATATTTCTCTTCGATTGGAGCAATCATCGGCATCATCTGGGCATACTATGAAAAAGTTCGTTGGAAAAGATATTTGCTGATTGCACTTTCACTCCCTTCTGTCCTGGGTGTTTTCCTCACTGCATCGCGCACCGGCGCTGTTATTTTTTTCAGCGCGGTTCTGATTTTCATGATCAAATCAAGAGTTAATCTGAAGAAATGGATTATTCCAATGGTCATTCTTATCCTGTTTATCGCATTCACTGTTCCCGAGGTCGTCTGGGTTCGATTGGGATCACTCGTACGACTAACAGAATTGCAATCGGAAGATTCACGATCGAAAGTTTATCTCGCCGTATTGAGAAATATTGATCAATATGTACTAACGGGCGTTGGTTCGGGTAATTATTGGAATGGATGGGCCGTCAAGGCAGGCATAACAAACAGGTATACGACGGATATTGCAATGGCAGCTCACAATGCATTCTTCCAGGTGTGGATATACTGGGGATTGCCGGCCTTGCTGGGATTCCTTTATCTTATACGAATGTTCGCGAAAATCCTGAATACCGATATCAGAGGTGACAGGAGAAAGGCATGTCTTTATATTTTTATCATGATCATTCCGCTCATATTTATTTTCTACCATTCCTTTTATCATAAATCATTTTCAATTGGTATAGGAATGCTGTTGAGCGCAAGATTCTGGAATATCTTCGCTGAGAAAAATGGATAAACAACTGCACATAGCCATTGTAATCGGATCATTCCGCATGGGCGGGGCAGAAAAGGTCATGATCCGCCTTGCAAATGGTTTCGCCGGAAAAAATTTAAAATGTTCTGTTGTTGTACTTGATGATAACGGACCATTGAAATCTTTGCTTGTGCCAAATGTTCAAATTGTCAATCTCAATGTCGATCGTGCCCGTCAGGGTGTTAAGCCATTCAGAAAATTTTTGAAATCCGAAAATCCTGATGTTTTAATCGTTTCTCAAACTCACATTCAGATAATGACATTGCTGGCGGTGAAATGGGAAAACTGGAAAGGTAAAGTGTTTCTGAATGAACATAGTCTTTTTTCTTTTAACAACACAAAGCCATTGAACAAGTTGCTCGGAAAATATCTTTTCGGCAGGGCTGATGCGGTGACGGCAGTTTCTGAAAGTGTCGCTGCTGACTTTGCTGATAACTTTCCTTTATTACGTCGAAAGATTTCGGTGATTCACAAGGCGGCATTTGATCCTGAAATATTTAGTCTGAAGGATGTTGCAATTGAATTAGATACTACTGTTCCGGTTGTTCTAACAGCAGGCAGATTAACCTCAAGTAAAAATTACAAACTCCTGCTTGACGCAATCGCAATTGTGTTAAAGTCTGTTTCGGTCCGACTTGTTTTTCTTGGCGATGGTAACTCAAGAGAGGAATTACAGAATTATGCGATTCGGCTTGGTATTTCTTCAAATGTTATTTTCGAGGGAAATGTCGAAAATCCATATTCCTATATGAGTCGTTGCAAAGTTTTCGTAATGACATCTACGTACGAGGGATTACCTACTGTTCTGATTGAAGCATTGGCATGTGGCTGCAATATAGTTTGTACTGAAAGTGCCGGCGGAATAAACGAAATTTTACTCAATGGGACGTTGGGACAAATTGTTTCACCGGATGCGGAAGCCCTTGCAATGGCGATAATGAAATCACTCAAATCTGTTTCAGAAACTTCACAGAAAGTTTTACGCGCGAAAGAGTTTGGGGCTGACATAGCGGTATTTAAATATCTTTCACTGATAAATCATATCGATTGAAAGAGAGAAGAAAAAAAATACTGCTTATAGGCCCGTATCCTCCTCCCGAAGGTGGTGTATCAGTTCATATTCAAAGACTCCTGCAAAGGTCCGTTTCAAATGAAGGAATTGAACTCGCTGTTTGCGATCTTAAAAGAGGATTGTTTATTGATGAGAACGAAAACCTTCACGGACTTTTTTCCGCATTTCGTTTTTTTCTTTCGTCGGATACAGTTCACCTGCATCTTTCTCATCCTTTGAAATCGGTAATCGGCAGAATAGTTAAGTTGTCCGGGAAGAAATTAATTTATACTCAGCATAATCCGAGGGAGGAAAGTGTAAAGTCAACGGAGAAAATTATTCGCTTAAGTGATAAAGTAATTTTCGTTTATAAAAATGCAGATGAAAAGGACAGACTCGTTATTCCCGCATTCATTCCGCCGAAAAAACTTACCGCATTACCCGAAGAGTTAAGCAAATTGTTTAATGGCAGGAAAGTGATGGTAACAATGAGTTCAGCTGCAAAAACTAATTTGCCGGAAAATGATTTATACGGATTTGATATTGTATTAAGCAGTCTGAATAAAATCAGTTCGGCCGAAAAATTGCTCATGTTATTTGTTGACGTGAATGGAGTTTTTGAAAAAAAATATGCTCCCTTGATTTTAAAGTTGCAGAAGGAATTAGGGGACAGGATTTTGTTAAGATATATTTCCGGAAGCATTGATTTCCCCGCGCTATTAAGCAAAGCAGATATATTTATCAGGGCAACGCTGACGGATGGTGATTCGATTGCGATTCGTGAGGCATTGAGTTTAGGCGCCAGAGTGGTAGCGAGTGATTGCGTGGAAAGGCCGGATGGATGTTTAATATTCAAATCACGCGATGCCGTAGATCTGGCGTTGAAAATTTCTGAAGCGTTGAAAGCAGGCAGACTTGTTTTTGAGCAGGATGATAATTCGGATAAATTATTCGGACTATATCTTAGTCTATAATTTATTTTTGTTGACCACGAATTTCACGAATTCACAAGAATATAGATTTAGAGCTTAATGGATAAGAATCAGGTTCTATTTTTATTTGTACTATGCAATTAATTTAATCAATTTTGTGTCATGATTAAGTTCAAACTACGTCCGTTCAACCTGAATGATATTGAAAGTCTCGCACTCAATGCGAACAATATTAAAATTGCAAAATTCATGACCGATGCTTTTCCTCATCCTTATTCCAAAGCGGATGCGGAAAACTTTATCCGTTTTGCAACTAAGGATGATCCCATTCACATTTTCGCGATTGATATTGACGGTGAGGCTTGCGGCGGAATAGGTATTCATCCTCAGTCAGACATCATGCGAAAAAATGCAGAACTGGGATATTGGTTAGCCGAACATCACTGGGATAAGCACATTATCAGTCGCGCGATACCTCAAATGATTGAATTTGCCTGGAAGACATATGATATAGACAGGATCTATGCAAGGCCGTTTGGTAATAATCCGGCTTCGCAAAGGGTATTGGAGAAAAGCGGGTTTAAATTAGAGGGGAGGTTTGAAAGGAATATTTTGAAAAACGGAGAGAGATTGGATGAGTTGGTTTATGCAATTAGGAGGAGTAGTTAACCTGAATAGGATGGAAGATCTTTTAATAAAAATTCGTAATTCTTAATTCGTCATTCGTAATTACCCATCAGGTACTCCCTGAGATTCGGCCTCAACCGGCTCTTATAAACCGAATGCGCTTTATCTTTCACTTTTCCCTTGCGCAGTTTAATCTGTTCTTCCAGCGGCAATAAAACAATTTCATGACAACGTGGAGTACATGTGCCTTTCATTTTCTCCGCGCATTTTTCACACTGAATAAAAAGCAAATGACAGTCGTCATTCGCGCAGTTCACATGACGGTCGCATGGTTCGCCGCACTGATGACAGGTGCTGATAATGTCATTCGTAATTCGTTCTCCCATACGGTTGTCGAACACGAAATTCTTTCCGATGAATTCAGAATCCAGTCCTTCCGCTTTTACCTGGCGCGCATAATGAATAATTCCGCCATTGAGCTGATTCACATCCGAAAATCCATGATGCTTGAAAAACGCACTCGCCTTCTCGCAGCGGATTCCTCCTGTACAATAGAGGAGGAGCTTGCTGTCTTTTTTATCTTTTAGCAGATCAAGTACGATCGGTAATTCATCGCGAAAAGTATCGGCATCGGGTAAAATGGCATTGCGGAAATGACCGACTTCGCTTTCATAATGATTGCGCATGTCGACCACAATGGTTCCTTCCTTATTTAATGCCTCGTTGAATTCTTTCGCCGAAAGATGTTTGCCAACATTCGTAACATCAAAACTCTTGTCATCTAATCCGTCTGCCACAATCTTATTACGAACTCTTACGATTAATTTATAAAACGACTTGCCGTTATCTTCAACAGCAATTTTAAGATCCACATTGACGAACTCAGGGTATGAGTTAAGAAGCTCAAGGAATTTTTCCCAGTTCGGCTCAGGTACTGAAATCTGGGCATTAATGCCTTCTTCGGCAATATAGATTCTCCCGAAAACTCCAACTTCGGCCAGCTTCCGGTACAATTCGGCCCGAAAATCTTCCAGGTTTTTAAGAATTACATATCTGTAAAATGATAGTGTAATACGCTTAAATGGCTCGTTTTCGAGCTTTTTCCGAAGTGTTTCCTTGTCGTATTTGTTATGCAACTCCATTAGCCTGCAAAGATAAGAAATGAGGAAGATGGGGCAAGTGGCTGCTTGCTCTGAGTGTGTACATTGCCTGTTTCGGGTTTCGGGTTTCGGGTTAGGGGCTGCTGGCTCTCAGTTTGTCGGTATACAGTTCCGGGTTTCGGGTTGGGGGCTGCTAGCTCTTAAGAGTGTCGATACACAGTTTCGGGTTTTGGGTTTCGGGTTGGGGGTTGGGGGCTGCAAGTTCTTAGTGTGTCGGTTAACAGTTTCGGGTTCCGGGTTTCGGGTTAGGGCTGCAAGAATTTAAAAACTTGCAAAGAATCGGGTCTTAAAAAGTGATGTAGTTATTAATCTAGTTTCGGAGGCACTATAACCCCTAGAGGAAACCCGAAACCCGAAACCCGAAACAGGAAACAGACATCCTTAAAACCAGCATCCCCCAACCCGAAACCCGATCTTCGACATCCCCAGAACCTGCAACCCCCAACCCCCAACCCGAAACCCGAAACCCGAAACAAGATCTTCGACATCCCCAGAACCTGCAGCTATCAACCCGAAACAGGAAACAGACATCCTTGGAGCCTGCATCCCCCATCCCGAAACCATTTCGTATCTTCGCATTCCATGTACTGGCAGCTATTCCGGAAACTTTCTCTTAGCCTTTATCTCACAATTTTCGCTTCAACTTTCAGCTTCGGCTACATGCCGGCGCCTAATAAGGTTGTGGTAATAATTTTTGAGAATCATGCTTATGGGCAGATTGTCGGCTCATCTTATGCTCCGTATATCAATAGCCTGATCAATGATTCAATGACTGCTTTATTCACTCAGTCGTTTGCGCTTTCAAGGCCAAGTCAGCCCAATTATCTGCAGTTATTTTCAGGCTCTACTCAGGGAGTCACAACTAATAATGTTCCTACGGGCATTCCTTTTACAACTCCTAATTTGTATTCGGAATTGGCTGCGGCTTCAAAAACTTTCGCCGCCTATTCGCAAAGTTTGCCTTATACCGGTTATATAGGTTCTGCTTCGGGAGGTTATGCCCGAAAGCATGCGCCTTGGGTCAACTGGCAGGGAATTGGCCCGAATGGTATTCCGTCAACTTTACACATGCCGTTTACTTCATTCCCGACCAACTATAATAATCTGCCTACAGTATCTTTCGTTGTACCCGATCAGGATAATGATATGCATAACGGATCTGATCCCGCAAGAATTTCTGCGGCTGATACATGGTTTCAGAATAACATGAACGGTTATGTGCAATGGGCGCGTACGAATAACAGCTTACTCATTTTTCATTTCGACGAAGATGATTTTACGGAGTCAAACCGGGTGCTGACTTTTTTCTACGGACCGATGGTTGCGAAGGGAAGTTATTCGAACTACATTGATCATTACAGTATACTTCGAACCATAGAAGATATTTTTGGACTGACTCATGCAGGTAGTGCGGCTACCGCGACGCCGATTGATTATTGCTGGAAATGTCCGACACAATCAATCATTACGGCAGGCGGACCGGTTTCATTTTGTGCAGGCAATACGGTAACACTTACGGCTCCGGCCGGAACGGAATATCTCTGGTCGAACGGAGCGACTACACAAAGTATTGTTGCCGGCACTACAGGTAATTATAACTGCAGAATGCGACAGGCATCGGGTTGTGTTTCGGTGACAAATACAATTACGGTAACTGTAAATCCGATTCCTACAATAACCGGATTTAATCCGGCAGGCGGAATACAAGGCACGCTTGTCACTCTTACGGGAGATAATTTTTCAAATGCCACTCAGGTATTTTTAAACGGAGCAAATGTTACTTTCTCAATTGTGAATACAAACAGGATTCAGTTCAATGTTCCTGCAGGCGCCTCTACGGGAAACATTCAGGTTTATAATAATTGCGGTCCTTCACAACCTATAGGACAGTTTATTGTTTATCCTTCCAGTGTAACCCTGAATCTGAAGATGCTTATTGAAGGATATTACAAAGGGAATGGAATTATGCGACCTGTGATATCAGCGAATGTATGTGACACATTGATTGCCGAACTGAGGCAAAAGACTTATCCGTATTCCGTGAATTATACAGCTAAAGCGGCTGTTGATACAAACGGTAATGCCGTATTCTCTTTTTCGGGTTATGCATCGGGAACTGAATATTATATTTCCGTTTCGGGAAAAAATTTCCTGAAAACATGGAGCGCTGTACCGGTTTTATTTTCCAATTCCGTTTCATATGATTTTACCACTTCGGCTTCGAAGGCTTATAATGGCGTACAGAAAAACCTCGGAAATTTTTTCGCTTTTTACAGTGGCGATATAAATCAGGACGGTAATATAAATACAACAGATTTTTATCTTTTAAAAAGTGCAATTTTAACTTTCGCAACCATTCCCGTTTCTTGTGATCTAAACGGCGATAGTTTTATTGAGTCGGCCGACTTTTCTTTGTTTGAAGGTAATAATGTGCCGATGGCGACGGGGAGACCGTAGGCTTAAAATATTTCAATTGATATTAATAGTTTTGACTCATCTATTTATTATATTAAAATATTCTACAATAATAAAGTTGAAATGGCCAAATTTATAGTTTCAAAATGAAATTAATCAAGCTAATACTTGCTTTTTTAATTTGCAATGTTGCAAATGCCCAGCACTGGCAACAATTTGGATACGGTCTTATTGCCGGGGCTTCATTAACTGTTGATTCTGCTCAAAACAGATTATGCCTGGTGGCAAAGATGATTGATCAGGGAGATACTATTTTAACTCCTGCATATTGGGATGGCTTTCAATGGAAACAGCTGGGAAATTTTGATTTTACTAATACGGGAGTTCCGTATAAATTATGTGTATATGATTCTATCCTTTATGTAAGTGGAACTTTCAATAAAGCAGCTGGGGCACCCGGAGATTATATTTTAAAATTGAATGGTAATAGTTGGGATACATTGGATTATTCGCCTGATGGTTCTGTTTGGTCAATGCAGGAATTTAATGGTGACTTATTTTTTGGTGGCGATTTTCAAATATTTACCTCAGTTTATTCTTCAGATATAATTGGTACCAATGATTCGACATGGACAATTATTCCACATTTCACAATTGCTTTAGCTGAAATAACTGCACTAAAAGTATTTGATGGTAAATTAATTATTGCCGGTATGTTTAATGCCGATTTAACTCTTGATTATCTTGGCAATATTGCAGCATGGGATGGGGATACAATTTTGCCACTTGATGAAGGAGTAGAGTATATGGATTGGTTTTCTACTATCACAGACATGGAAGAGTATGACGGACTGCTTTACATATCAGGCAATTTTAGATTGGCTAATGTTGCGAACGGATTGCGTATTGTTTCATGGAACGGGCAGCATTTTAACGAAGTTGGAGGTGGTACTAACTACGATATAAATGCATTGCAGGTTTATAATAATGAATTGTATGCAGCCGGTTATTTTGCAACTGCCGGTGGTATCCCTGCAAGTAAAATTGCAAAATGGAATGGCAGTAAATGGTGTAGTCTTGGTGATTCAATTAACGGATTTATTTCCGACATGTGTGTCTTTAACAATGAACTTTTTATTTTAGGGTCTTTTACTCAAATAAATGGTCAACCTGTAGAGCATATTGCCAAATGGATTGGAGGGTCTTTTGTTGATAGCTGCAGTTCTCCAATAAGTGTTGTAGAGATTGAAAGTGTAAATCCTTTTCAAATTTATCCAAATCCGACAGATGGAAAGTTTATCGTTAAAAGCAAAATAAAGGTTAATCGAGGAGTAAATTGGAAAATATTCAATTCTCTTGGAGAGACGATATTAGCAGGAACAAAGGATAAATTTGAAAAGTTGGAAATTGATTTAACTCATAAATCGCCCGGAATTTATTATGTTAGAATGTTTTCTGATGAGTATTCTTATTGCGAAAAGATAGTTGTAAGGTAGTTTAAGTTTATAACGGCGAAAAATTTTTCGAATCATTCGGTTTTTTATTACGAAACTGAAAGTAGGACGTTGGAATCGGTGAGTCCTTAAGCTTGAAAAAATTCTATAATCAATAAAATTATTTCCTTCCAATTTTTTGAGTCACGCTAAACTTTACCAAGCGTAGAAATCAGTTTTCAATAAAGCCCCCGTAATTTGTAATTTGTAATTAAAAAAAACTCTATCGCTTCCCCTTATTCCTGTACCACATAAAAACCCCAACCCCTCCCAATACATAAGGAATCGACAGCAAATAAATAATCCCCGCATTAAGCCCTTTTCTGCTGTTGCCGGTCTGACTCGTTTCCGCCACCCTGCGACACATGGCGCATTGTGAATAGGAGTCGGCCGCCGTTAAAAGCAGCGAGAAAGAAAGAAGGATTGTGAAAATATACTTACGCATCAGAATTTGTAGTACGGACTAATCATCAGGTAAACGACGACGCCTGTAAAGGTAACGTATAACCAGATTGGATATGACCAGCGGGCGATTTTTTTATGCCTGGCTACCTGCATCGTCAGACCCCGGTAAAGGGTCAGAAGCACAAAGGGCATCACTATGGCCGCCAGGATGATATGTGTCGTTAAAATGAACAAATAGGCAGGTCTCATGGGATTTTCAACGGGAAACTTCGTCTCCACCCCGAATGAATGAAACGTGACATACGACAAAAGAAAGATCACCGATAACACACAGGCTGTCAGATTCAGTTTCTTATGAATGGCAATCTCTTTCTTACGGATGAAATAAAAGGAAATCAGCAAAAGAATAAATGTCGTTCCGTTCAGCAGTGCATTCAGCATCGGAAGAAATACAGCCCATGACGGAATACTCTCTGCCTTAGGCAATCGCGAAAGAAAAGCCACCAACAGGAAAACGACTATTGATACGGTCCAGATGATTTTTTTGATGTTCTTTTCCATGGGTAGCTGTTAGCTGTTAGTTTTTAGCTTTTAGCCTTTAGCTATTAAATGTTAGTGGTGAAATGGAGCTATTCGCTCTTCAACTATGGTTGATGAGCGGAGTCGAATCACGATCAGCACAAGTATTTCGACTATGGATGAAGAGCTGAAATTAAGAGCACTCAGTATTAATAATTTATCAATTGATAATTATATTCGTCATTCGTAATTCGTCATTCGTAATTCTACTTATACTCATGCATAAGCACTTTCACTTCATCAATAAGCGTATCCACCTCCGCCGGTTCAAGTCCGTCGTAAATGCCGCGCATGTGCTTTTCTTTGTCGATAAGAATAAGACTCTGTGAGTGAAAGAAATCATTCTCAGCGCGACCGATAGCGGCGGGAACGAGATAGCCTTCGCGGGCCAGGTTGTAGATCGAATCTTTCTGTCCGGTCAGGAACCACCACTTCGAATTATCCGCATTCATCATTTTCGCATAGGCCGCAAGCGCTTCAACGCTGTCGCTTTCGGGATCTACGGTGAATGACAGAAATCGAATATCGGGATTGTCTTTGAAGGCTTCCTGTACACGGTGAACCTGCTCATTCATTTTCGGACAAACAGTCTGGCAGGTGGCGAAAAAGAAATTCGCAATATAAATTTTGTCTTTCAGGTCGTTGTCGGTGATAGTCTGCCCTGACTGATTCACGAAACTGAAATGCGGGATGGAATGGAAAACAGTGTCACCTTTCTCTGATAGTTCGTACGGCCCAAGATAGGGCAGGGTCTTAAACTGATTATGACCCCGCGTAAGTACGAGCCAGAAAATAACGGGAAAAAGAATTACTGCAATGGGCGCCAGAAGTTTCCAGCGTGGATTCTTCATTAAACTCAATATAATGTACCGGCAAGCGCTGATCCTTCATAGATGGCTATGAATATCAGGTATACGATCAGTATGAACGGCAGCAATATCGAGTACTGAAACGGTACTGCTTCAAATTTCATGTGCATGAAATAGCCAACGATGTAATACGCTTTTACGATTGTTAATGTTATGAACGTGTATAGCAACAATTCTTTCGATAATCCTGTGAATGAAATCGCAACTTCGAAAATTGTTACTCCCAAAAGGATCCAGAATACTTTCCAGATAACTTTTGTATTAAGACCGCTATGCGCTTTATCAATAGCGTCGTGCGGAACGTGTTCGTGATGAATATCTGACATAGCTTTTGTTTTTTTAAACGAGGTAGAAGAATGTAAATACGAATACCCAAACAAGATCAACGAAGTGCCAGTATAATCCGACCTTCTCAACTAATTCGTAATCCTTTTTCTTATCGAGCATTCCCTGGTAAACGAGAACAAACACGATAAAGTTAATTACAACCCCGCTGAATACGTGGAAACCGTGGAATCCCGTAATGAAGAAGAAGAAATCACCGAACAATGGAGTGTTACCATATTCGTTTTCCTTCAGAGTTGCTCCTTTAATATTTTTAGTAGCGGTAGCGATCAAAACCTGAGCTTCAGAACCTTCTACCATTGTTCCGTCGTGAAACTTCAAAACCCCCGGCTCTAAATCATCGGTACGGGCAAAACGACCATCAGCTAAAATATAAGCGCCTTTCTCAGAACCGTGAATAAAGTGATACCACTCCCAGGCCTGTGAACCAACGAACATTAATCCGCCGATGATGGTAAGACCCAGCCAGCGTAAAACCGATTTTCTTTTTCCCTGGTGACCGGCATCAACGGCAAGTACCAT
>CAZAON010000484.1:0-1851 GCA_964486655.1 uncultured Flavobacteriales bacterium | reverse complement strand
TTATCCGATTTTTTATGCGGATTGCCGAGTTTCATTTCATGACAATTAGATTAGTCCCCAGAAGTTTACAGGGGGTTTGGGGTCTCCCCAATAAGTGGAGCGGCAGCGGAACGTCAGCCCGAAGGGCTCTGTATGTTATTTTAAGTAATTTTGTCTTTATTCAATAAATTTTGAGTGTTTAACTCTTCTAAATCAAAATTTTTTTTAATTTCGTAAATTTTCCATCGATCTAACGATAGTTTTTCAATTTCTGGAAGAAAGTTTGAGAATATAATTATGTGCGGTGGGTCAAATAAAACCATTTTACCTTCGTATTTACCGGAAAAGAATTTTCCGTTTTTCACTGATTCGATTGCTTCGTAACTTACGTATTTTTCAGATGTTCTCGGAATATCTAGTAAAAGTATTTCTAGATTGTTATTTTCCAAGAATTGCACGATTCCGTGCTTAATATCATGCGATTTTCCTGATACTTCTATTGCTTTATCTTGATTTTTAATCAAAATATGCTTACTTAGTGCGCTTTTGCCCGTGGAACCTACTGGATCGTAGAACCAATGAATTGTTCGGTCGTCGGGTTCATGTTTAATTAACTCCAAAATAAATTCCTGCCATTTTCGTGGAGTTTTGAGGGGATCTTTCAAAGGCTTCGTGATTTTAATGCCTTTTGAGTAAATTTTTCCTGTTCTGGTTGCTTCTTTAGAACAATAAACTACTGCGTCAGCAAATTTTTTACATTTTTCCCAATGTATTCTTTTATCCAAGTCTTTTAGCGTTGAAAACGCGATTTGATTTTTAAATCCTACACATCCTTGTAAATGTGGGGTACCATTTTCTCCAGTTTCTTCTTGAAAACAGTATTTTTCTGCATTGTATTTTTCAAAGAAATTTTGTAATGCCGAAATGTGGAGTGGCTCATAGTTATTAAAGGTGAAGAACCAGGTTTTAGCCCTGGAACCATTTTTAGGTGCCTTATTTGTTGATTCCTTTGTTTCGGGGTTGGAATTAGTATTACCCAACCCCGGAGTGGATGGAGTGGCTGATGACATTTTTTTTATTTTATAGTCACACAAAAAAAAATATGCCAAAACGATTTGTTCGAAAACGCAATTTTCGTCGACGTGGTCGAAAGGCTGCCTGGTACAACAAAAAATATTCTGCTGTTTCTTTGGGCAAACTTGCTCTCCGTAAGATTTGGAAATTAAAGGGATTAGTAAATTCCGAAATGCACAAGCATGACGTCGTTTTTACCGGCGATAATATGACAATAACCGGGTCTTTGACTCATATTACTGGTGTTGCAATTGGCGATTCTTATTCAACTCGTACTGGAAATTCAATGTACGTTCGTGCCGTTAATATTCAGGGTACAATTACCTGGAATTCTGCTGGCGGCGGTGTACAAATGTGTCGAATGATGATTATTCAAGATACTCAACAAGTTGGGGATACTGCTCCTGGCGTTTTTGACGTTTTGGACAATATAACTTCCGTAAATCCTTATTCTGCTCATTTAAATCCTACAACTGTTGGTCGTTTTAGAATTCTTCGTGATTATAAAGTCGCTTTGGACGGTGTTTCTTCTGCGGTTTCAAAAGTAAATATTAATTTACCGATGCGCCATCATGTTCGTTTTAACGGCGTAAACGGAACCGATATTCAGCGTGGCGGACTTTACATTCTTTTGTGTTCAAACAAACCTACATCAAATTATCCGATTTTTTATGCGGATTGCCGAGTTTCATTTCATGACAATTAGATTAGTCCCCAGAAGTTTACAGGGGGTTTGGGGTCTCCCCAATAAGTGGAGCGGCAGCGGAACGTCAGCCCGAAGGGCTCTGTATGTTATTT
>CAZAON010000483.1:0-9542 GCA_964486655.1 uncultured Flavobacteriales bacterium | reverse complement strand
GTGTCTCATCAAAAAGATAAGGGAATGTATATTTCATTTCTTCGGCTCTCTTAACCATGTTCTCGTATGAATCATCGGGAACTATGGCCGGATCATTCGGATTAATTGCAATTACCGGGAAACCCTTCGAAGCATATTTCTTATCGAGATCCATTATCCTGCTCTCATATGCTTGTGCAAAGGGACAATGGTTACAGGTAAAAACGACAATATAGCCCTTTGCTGACTTCATATCGGCTAAAGCAACTTTTTTTCCGTCTACATTTTTAAGAGAGAAATCTTTCGCTGAATCTCCGATCTTATATCCACCGGCTGTAACAGTTAAAGATGAAATCAATAATGCAATTAGAATGTAATTTTTCATGGTGATATTGTATTGATGTTATATGATTTTTTAAAGGTACGGATTAACTTAATTAGTAAGAACGAATTTCTGTCTTCAGATTTTCAGTTTTAATAACTGATTTTATTACAAATTATCATCTACTATATCCTTAAGTTCTTCATAAGAAACCTGGCCCTCTTTAAAAAAAACAATTTTGCCATTTTTTATCACGACTGTAGCCGGAATTGCCCCGCTCCAGCTTTCGTCGATCTTATTAATCCATTCATTCGGGTCGGTATTTGTTATATGAACGACCCTCGACAGAATTTTTTTCTTCTGTAGAAATGGGGTAACGGCACTTTCAACCTTTGAATGAAAATCCAGATTTGCCAAAGTAAGCGAAACCGACCTCCCCTTATACTCTTCATTTAATTTTTCGAAACAGGGCAATTCCTCAATACATGGTTTACACCAGGTAGCCCAGAAGTTCACGATATAGAGTGAGTCGTTTTTCTGATGAATGCGGTTGTTAAGTGAATCAAAATTTAGGAATTCAATTTGTTGCGCCCGGGAATTGAATGTACATGCCGATAAAATAAATGCTAGGATTAATCTTGTAAAAATCATAGTTCCGCTAACTAATAACCTGACAAAGATAAGAATGATTATAACAGTTCCTGCTCAAGGAGCATTCAATTAACAAATTTCATCATTGATTTTGTATCTTGCAAATGCGTTCAGAAATAAAAACATTAGAAAATCAGGACTAAGTTCTTAAGTCGCACTGCTGAATTTCAACCGCCATAATGAAAAATATATTTATCCTTCTTCTTTTGATTCCTGCTTTTTGCCTTGGAGAAAACCCCCGCTGCAATGAGGTTCGGGAAGGGGTTTTTAAGATGCACGGACTTTACGGAAGTCTTCACACTATAATAAGAACAGATGAAAAACAAATCGAATACTGGGGAAGTTCAGCCACTGTTTTCGAATACGATATTCGCTGGATATCCGATTGCATCTATCTTTTGTTTAATCCGATCGTTGTTAAAGGATTTGACAGTCTTTTAGCAATGAATTGCTCGGATACGCTTATCAATGAAATTACAGAAGTGAACCCTTACTGGCATACAATCACGTCTTATGTGAGAGATTGCGAACCCAAAACAGAATTAACTTATTTTTCCGTTGATACCACAAATAAATATAAGGACCTGAGTGCATTAGAAATATTTAAAGATTTCAAGGGGAGATTTAGCGCCGGAACCTTTGTAGGTTATAATTATATCATTTCATGCAAACAACATTCGTTTGATTCGAGTAATTATGTTCTTGCATTTCTCGAGGGTTTGGTGATCAATGAAAAATCCAAATTTAAAATCCTTGATGATGTATATTGCAAAATTGACTCAACTGAAAAAATTACAACTTATAACTGCAGATTTAATAATAAATACGACAAAGAAATTGTTGCTATTTATTGTTCAACCAATAAAAAAGAAGAAGCTCAGATAATAAGAGCCTGGCGATTCAATAAAATTAAATTGAAAATCGAAGAAGTGCCGGTAGAACTGGTAAAATTCAGGGAAGCCGATAAGTTTTTGACAATTTGGAATGAAAATACTTTTGAAGAATTGAAGTTTGAGGAATAAAAGTTTTGTTTTTTTAATATATTCACAAAGTCAATTCCAACCTCCCCTTATGAAAAACAACTTTCACAGTCTGGCGAAAAAATTACGTGAAATTTCCAACCGGTTTGATGCCGAAAGTAATACACTTAAAATCTCTATACTTAAAGAGATTGCTTCCTGTCCTGTGCCTTTGACAGGTGCTGCGTCTGCATATCATGAGACCCTTCTTTTTATAATGTCTTTTCCGCCCGACAAGAAAACTTTTCTGCTGGCCGAAAAAGAAGTTTTGAGATTGGCGGAAATTATCAAAAAGCAAAATGAAAAAACAAAAGAGTTGTTTGTGAATTCAGGTATTCCGTTTACAAAGTCGCGCGGTTCCTTTTCTCACGATTGTACACGATGGCTGAATGCTCAAACTGATTGCAAATTAGTACTTACCAAAATCGGCGATACTACACATGACTTAAACGAAGCGCTCAAAGTTACATTGCCGTCTCAGGAAAGAAGCAGCACAACAGCAGGATGTACGAGCGAGGAATTATTAGCCGAACTTATGCCGGATAAGAAATCACAACTTACATTTATCATAAATGAATTAAGCCGGCTGGATAATATTCCTTACATCAAAGATCACTATTACGATGGTCTCGGACTGCAAACCGATATTGTTCCGTTAAATAAAAATTTCTCCAAGGCTTACAACCGGATAAATATTCCCGAAGTATATTATCATAACGACCTGGTTAAACATTTCGACATTGAAGAATTATTAAACCGGAAATTACCTGCTGAAGCAATTCTGTCTGATTCTGAAAGAAAAGATCTGATAGGTGTTATCAAAAATGCAATGGCAATGACAGAACGTGAGACCGATCCTGCTACATACCTGAAGGAAGATTCATTACGTCTGTTTCATCTTGAACGTGGTATTTCAATCGCAATCTACGGCATGCCTCAGCCCCGACAACTTCCCATGGAATCATATATCGGATACACCCTTTTTAAAAATGGTTATCCCGCTGCATATGCGGGTGGATGGCTTTTTGGATGGCGCTCCGATTATGGATTAAATATCTATGATCAGTTTCGTGGCGGAGAGTCGGCTTTCATGGTTGTCCAGGTGCTTCGTCTTTACCGTCAGCTCTTTGGCATAAATTATTATCAGGTAGAAGCTTCTCAATTCGGACTGGATAATCCGGAAGGCATTGCTACGGGTGTATTTTGGTTTTACTATAAACTTGGCTTCAGACCTCTTGACAAGAAATTAAGAGCGCTTGCAAAAAATGAACATCATAAAATTAAATCCAAAACAGGTTACCGTTCTTCTGAAAAAACGTTATTGAAATTTACAGAAGATGATATTTTCCTGAAACTTGGCAAACATATACAGCCCGGTGTGTATGATATTACTTCAAAAATAAAAAAGATGATCCTGCATAAATACAAAGGCAATAGTCAGAGTGCCGAACAGGATAGTGTAAACAAATTTCTTGTCAATACATCCTGCACAGAATCATTTACTAACGAAGAATATGAAGTGTTAAAAGAAGTTTCATTATGGGCTTCCGCAATGAATATTACCGAATTAAAACTTTTGAATATACTGCTTCTGATGGTTAAGTTAAAACCGGCTGATGAATACAAATACCAGGAACAATTGCGGATTTTTTTCAGCACGGATAAGGATTGAAATAACTTTCCGTAAAGTGCGGAAATGTTAAATCCGCTCAAATGTTAAATGTTAAATGTTAAACCTTGTTAAGTTTACTGTTAAATGACAGCGTCCTTTCCGTTTTTTTCTACGTTTGACTAAATCGGATCCCTGCCGGTCCAATCAAACAGCTTCATTTAAATGAAAAACACTGTCGTCGTTTCCCTGTTATTTATTCTATTATTACCTGCCTCTTCTCAAAGCAAGGAAAGAAAAGTTCTTTTTCTCGGAAACTCATATACAGGAGTGAATAATCTCCCACAGATAATAAGTGATATCGCTATAAACATGGGTGACACACTGATCTTTGATCTTTACACTCCCGGAGGATATACTCTCGATCAACATTCAATTGACAGCATTGCTATAAATAAAATAATAAACGGCGATTGGGACTATGTCGTCTTACAGGATCAGTCACAGATACCCGCGCTGCCAAATTATTTCAGTCAGGGTGCAATAAGTTTATGTTTTCAGATCAGAGATGCAAAACCCTGTGCGCGGCCGGTGTTTTACATGACCTGGGGAAGACAAAATGGCGATGCTACCAATTGCACCGTATGGCCTCCTGTTTGTACATATGAAGGAATGGATTCACTGCTGCGTAATTCTTATACTGAAATGGCCATATCGAATAAAGCAGAATTAAGTCCGGTTGGCAAAGTCTGGAATAACATCAGGTCTAACCATCCAACTATTAATCTTTATCAGACAGATGGAAGTCATCCTTCCGAAGCGGGCTCCTATGTCGCCGCATGTACTTTCTATACAATACTATTCAAAAATGATATAATTTCCTGCAGTTACAATTATACACTCGACAGTCTCACAGCTGCTACTATACGTGATGCGGCAAGCGAAATTGTTTTCGACAGCTTATCAAATTATGACTTTACTGAAAACAATCCTCAGGCTAACTTTCGTTATACAATCGGACAAGGTATGAATGAAGCTGAATTAATTAATTTTTCACTTAATGCAGATAGTTATTCATGGGATTTCGGTGACGGAACTTTTTCCACAGCCGAATTTCCTACACATAATTATCAGAACGATGGGGTGTATACAATTACACTTGACGCATCAGATTGTGACCTCGACACAGTTTACCATTCAGTCACACAAAGACAAATATCTTTCTGCTCTTTCAGTCCGACTATTTTTCCCGACAGTATTTTACTTTGCCCGAACACCCTCGACACTTTGTACACACAGAATTATAACAGCTATCAATGGCTTGATTCCAACGGAGACAGCATTTTCAACGCAACGAATATGTATCTCCCACTTACTGCCGGAGGTGAATATAGCGTAATCGTTGACTCCGCGGGCTGTATTGAATTGTCCCGGCCTGTGACAGTTGATGAGCTATTTAATCTGGTGTTTTATCAGGTAAGTGTCGATGGAAATTACATTTATTCCGATTCTGCCTGTATTGGTGACACCCTAATGCTTGTTCTATTTCCGAATAAACCGCCCTTCCCTGATGACCAGTATGTTGAATGGTTTGAAAATGGAATCGTTATACCGGGATCACAAAATGACACTCTACTCATTAGTACGAGTGCAAATTATGGAGTTCGATTATATTCCCCATTCTGTGCAGGTCATATAGTATATGAAAATCAGACTCTACCATTTAATTTCTATAACTGCAATCCGGGGATTTTAGAATTTCCTGAAGAATTTTTTATTACTGTTTATCCGAATCCTGCTGATGGATTTTTAACACTGAAAGTTGATCCAAAATTAACCGGAACCACCTATAGGATATTCGATGTAACTGCAAGAGAAATTATTTCCGGCACAGTCAATGAAAGTGAAACAACCATAGATGTTCATGCTTTCGGAAAGGGAATTTACTTTCTGCAAATGAATGGAAACGGAAACCTGATGAGGAAGCTAGTAATTAACTAAAGGTTAAAGTACTGTTAAATAATTTTTTGCGGGTCTTTTGTGAATACATTTGAAAGTAAAGGATAATGACATAACTATGAAAACTATTTACGCTATTTCGTTGCTGATATTATTAAACAATTTAAATGCTTTCTCACAACCCAATGCTGAATTCACAACAAACAGGACGAATATATGCAGTGGAACAAGTGTAAACTTTTTCAATTCAAGTACAGGGGCGAATGCTTATGAATGGTTTATCGAAGGAATGCATTACTCTTTTAGCTTTGACACATCAGCAATATTATACGAAGGTTGCTACGACCTGAAAGAAATCAAACTGGTAGCCAGGGATACATTAAGCGGACTCTCCGACACAGTTACCAAAACGGTAGAGGTTTTTGACACCTGCTTCTTCCACTGGACAGGAACTTTTCTGAACTGTCCGGGTGATACAATTACACTTGGAATAAATTCTGAAGAGATTGCAACGCATTTTATCATACCGGTTCCTGTCAATGTTATAGCAGGTTGCCTGACCTGCCCTTCAATAACATTTAGTTTTATGTATCCGGGCCAAATGATGGCCGACCGAATCTCCACTTATGCAGGCGGCTGTACAGAAACAACAACGTATGAATACTTTTGTACCGTTTCTGATATTAATGAAATCAACAAAAAGGTTTTAGATATTTTTCCTAATCCGGTTTCAGACATTCTTACATTATCTACGAACCTTGAACTTCCCGCTGAACTTAAAATTCTTGACTACAGTGGAAGAGTTTTACACATTCAAAAAATATACAATGAATCGACATTAGTTGATCTTTCTTATTTCAGTTTAGGTGCCTATGTTATTCAAACTACCTCTAATGACGGGCTTCTTGTTAACAGGAAATTAATTAAATCGAAATAGTTAAACTTAAATCCATAAAAATGCACTTAAGAAAAATCGCACTACTAATTGCCCTGCTTACTGAGGTTACAATTTCTTCAAGTGCTCAGAATTATTTCAGAAAATATTACGGCGGAATGATGGATGAAGAAGTCAGCCATATTGCAGTAACAGCTGACGGAAACTATATAGTATCGGGAATGACATTCAGTTACGGGAGTGGAAATGCCGATGCATATATCGTGAAAATTGATCCGCAGGGAAATCCGGTCTGGTCGAAAACATATGGAAATTCAGATGATGATTTTGCCGAATGGATTGAGCCTACTACAGACTATGGCTTTGCCATATGCGGCTATACCTTTTCACAACTAAATCAGGATTCAAGAATTTTTATAATTAAGAGTGACAGTTCGGGGACTATTGAATGGCAAAAACAAATTAAGATTACGACTGTTGCAAGGTCATATTGTATTCGTGAGACAAGCGATGGCGGGTATATTATATCGGGTGAAGAAGACAGCACGGGTGTTGACGGAAACCTGTTGCTGGTAAAACTGGATGCGCTTGGAAACTTCCTTTGGAGTAAAAGCTTCGGCATACCGGCGAATGCCGATGTAGGACAATACATTGAAGAAACGAATGATCATGGATTTATCATATGCGGAATGTCACGTTTAGGTTTGTATTCAAGCTTTGCAATGCTTTTAAAAACCGATAGCATGGGAAATCAACAATGGAGTAAAACATATTTCGATCAGATTCCGTCGGACAGTAAAATCTATCCAAACAAAATTCAAGAATTACAGGATGGATCTTTTATCGTTTCCGGAAGTTCGTTTCAGATTGGCTCTCCTCTATCGGGTATTCTATTAATGAAAACAGATTCCACGGGAAATATTATCTGGTCAAATTTATATTCAACAGGCAATGGAGATGGCTGCTTTGATCTTTCCGTTAATGAAAACGAGGCCGGATACTTTTTGTGTGGATATAGTTCTGATTCATTTACCGGAAACAGGAATGCATTGATTATGAAGACAGATTTACAGGGCGTATTATTATGGAATAATTTGTATGGGAATGATACGCTTGACGGATCGTTTGATGCATTGGCGCCAACGTCTGCTAACGGATATGCTCTCGCAGGGTCAGGCTATACATACGGTTTAGGGTCAGAAGATATAATTGTCATGAACACAGATACGGCCGGAATTGCCCCGACATGCGCATTGCATCAGGCAGCGTTTACTTCAAGCTTTTTCCAATTGACAAATAACGGCCCGTTAACCAGTCATTCACTTACAGTATTTCCTGTAAATCAGAATTTTTTAACTTCCTCGGGAGTTCAGTCATTAGATGTTTGCCAGACAACCGGATTTTCTGATCAACCTGAAACATCCCAAATATCAGTTTCATACTCTTCCGCCGCAAATATTCTGCAAATTTTCAATCCTGAGAATGAAATTATATCCTCTGTGAGAGTATCAGACATTACAGGAAAATTGGTTTATGAGAAAAATGAAATTACCTCGAAAGACAGAATAATATTTCCGCTACCAAGTACATATTCCGGAATTTATATGATTGCCATATTCTCGAAATCAGGCAGTGTACTAAAGAAATTTTCGGTTAATTAAATAAGGGAAAACCACATTTAATATTAAGCTTAAGTTTAACATTTTTACTTTTTGAAAAATAATTATAGCTTTATCGCATGGAATAATTTTAATCAAAAAAAAGACAAAAATGAAAACACTCAAAAAAATCACATTGGTTGCATTATCAGCCTTTGTACTTTCAAGTTGTGCTTTTGTAAAAGCTCCGCTTACCGGATTTATTTACACTGACATGAAATCACCATTGACAGCTACAAGTAATGGCAATTCATCGAAGGTAGGAATGGCTAAGGCTCAATCAATTTTGGGAATTGTTGCAACGGGAGATGCCAGTATTGAAACGGCGGCAAAAAATGCGGGAATAACAAAAATTCATCACATAGACGAACATGCTACGGGCATAGTTGGAATTGTCGCGACGTATGAAATAATTGTTTACGGTGAATAATACAAAAATAGCAAGAGTATGTTCCTGCATACTCTTGCTTCTTACATGCTTCTTACATTTACCTGCGCAGGAAATTTCAAAATACTATATTTCGCGACACCAGGAGAATGGCACGGTATATTTTATACTGGAACAGCAGGGATTTAAAAATGAAGAAGCATCACTTGCTTACGACATCACCTATGTAACAAACAGCGATACCGCTACTGTTAATTTTTCATTAGTTACAAAAGAAGATTTCAGTATTGACAGCATCACATTATTCAATAACGGAAATAAATTATCATCAGGTACATCCCGCATATATATTGAATACAAGAAAGAAAAATGGAACTACAGATATTCCTCACGATTTTTGTTTAAAGATTTAAAATTGTTTTTCGATGCCGGGTCTCCCCAACTAATCTTAAAAACGAGTAATACTCCGGCAACATTTAGTATTAAAAAAAGTAAATGGGAAGATCAATATTCAATTGTAAAGAAGATTTTCGCATTGATTGAACATAACAGGTAGGCCTTCCCATCCCAAAATCAATGCGATCAGGAGGCCCATTGAATTTGCCGAACTGACCCCTTAATGAGTATATTTGCACCATGATTTTCCCGCTTAAAACAGGTGCTTTATTACTATTGAGCCTGATCACGATACAAGTCTTTTCATATACGAGTGATCCGGAAGAAACTACTGAACAAAACTCCCTGGTCATTCGGTTTGAAAATTTTGTCGGTGAAATTCCGTTACAACTGGATTCTGTCCTGTATAAAAACGAAGCTGGTCAGGAATATCTTATAAATAAATTCAAATACTATATTAGCAATATTTATTTGTCAGATAAAAACGGAAAGGAATATTTCTCAAATGAGTACTTTCTTATCAATGGACAAATACCCGGTTCAAAACAAATTACGCTAAAAGACATTCCAGACGGGGAGTACACTTCAATACGGTTTATGCTGGGTGTCGACAGCATTCACAATTGCAGCGGAATACAATCGGGCATGCTTGATCCCATTCATGGA
>CAZAON010000482.1:0-4613 GCA_964486655.1 uncultured Flavobacteriales bacterium | reverse complement strand
GATGGGAAGATTTTTAATGAATACTATGCTCGCATCAGGTGGATATCCATGGACAATACTTCCTGTTGAAGAACGTTCAAAATATATGGAAGCACTTGAAAAAGCAAGTGTTGAACAAGATATTGTTCCATTTACAAAATTTATTGCTCGTCACGTATCTCTGACTATCAAAGGAAAACCGGTTGCTAAAATTTAATTATTGCTGTTTAATTCAAGAGTGAAAATCTTAACAATTGAATATTTATATAAATTCAGAAGTACATTTGTTGACGAAATGTAAACTAAACACCAAACCGTTGACATTAATCAAAATTACAAGTGACTTCAGAGAAAAACATTCGGGTATTCCAAAGTCATTAGCCGAAAGGAAAGCAGATGTTACATTTTCCAATCTAACTGCGGGTGATTATATTATAAATGACCAGATAATCATAGAACGAAAAACAGCAGAGGATTTTATTCAATCAATTTTTGACAATCGACTATTTGAACAATGTTCGAAATTAAAAAAAGAACAGCAAAGAGTACTGATTCTTCTAGAGGGAAATCCGTATGAAACCAGACATGAAATAAATACTTTGGCCGTTAAGGGGGCAATATTATCCATATTAACTGCATGGCAGATTCCAATGATAATTACTCAAAACAAAGAGAACAGTATTGAATTAATAATGATGCTGGGAAGGCAATCTTTAAATGAAAATAAATTTATTAAAGCATTTAAAGGAATTAAAGCAAAAAAGAAAAGCAGTCAGAAGCTGAGATTCTTGCAAGGAATTCCATCAACAGGTCCGGTTATTTCAGAACGACTGATAAATAATTTCGGCAGTATTAAATCAATCGTTAATGCAGGAACTGATGAACTCAAGAAGATTAAAGGAATTGGGAAAAAGAATGCAAATAGGATTTTTGATTTTTTTAATAGCCAAATTTGAATTACACAGAAAAAAAACGGATTGAGAAGAAATAAGATGGTCTTTCAGTATACGAACGCAGTCATGATGGCTTGAGAAATAAGTTTGATTAGTTTGAGTTTCAGTATGAGTGCGGAGTTCGCGAGTTCAGAAAAACGAGAACGGAGTTTGAGTGCTTTCGTCGCACTCAAACTCCGCACTCAAACTGTATTTCGTACCCGGGGCGGGAATCCCCGCCTGCCTGACTGGTGTCAGCCAGGCGGGCAGGGAACCCGCACTCGCTCATCGCAAACAGGATTTTAAGTACTACAATAAATGAATATCTGTTTGAGTGCGAAGTTCGCGAGTTTCGTAAAACGAGAACGGAGTTTGAGCGCTGTCGTCGCACCCAAACTCCGCACCCAAACTGTATTTCGTACTCGGGGCGGGAATCGAACCCGCACTCGCTCATCGCAAACAGGATTTTAAGTCCTGCGTGTCTACCAGTTCCACCACCCGAGCGTTGTAGTTTGAGTTTCAGTTTCAGTGTGTGTGCGATCTTACACTTACACATACACTTTAACTTACACTAAACTTACACTCTTTATTTGAAGAATACTCTTATTCAAAGATCGATAAAACAAAAAAACTCTCTCATCCGAGAGAGTTTTTGAGCAGAAGACCGGGCTCGAACCGGCCACCCCGACCTTGGCAAGGTCGTGCTCTACCAAATGAGCTACTTCTGCTTAAAACAGTAAAACTTCACTGCTTTTCAGGGAGGCAAATGTAAAGAAATTTATGCTTAAACAAAAAAAAGCACCAATTTCTATCCGAAAAATCGCTTATTTTTCATGTTGCTGTTTATTACCTTTCGAAAGCGGTAAATTCTTTAATCTATTCAATATGAAAGCCTTTACTGATTTCTGAATTCGGACTGACGGAAATTCACTTTCCAGCCGGCCTAAAGATTCCGATTTCAAGTTAATATACCCTATTCTAACCCGAAAACTCTTCAACATTGCAATCCTCACCAGCCAGTCTTTCTTCATTTACCAGTCAGCGCACAACCATCGATCCGCTTACTCTTTCCGACTCCACCTTTATCCTAAAGCTTGTAAATACCAAAGGCTGGCTTGAAAATATCGGCGACAGAAATATTCATGATGAATCTGATGCGGCAAACTATATCCATAAAATACTGAACAATGCGAATACGAAATACTGGGTCGTCAGAATCAAAGAATCTCAAGATCCAATTGGCATACTGACTCTCATACTTCGGGACCAGCTCGATTATCATGATTTCGGGTTTGCGTTTCTTCCTGAATACAACAACAAGGGATTCGCTTTTGAAGCATCAAAGGTTATACTGGAAGCACTTTTGAACTCCGGCGACTTCCCTGCGATCATTGCTATTACGATTCCTCAAAATACAGCATCGGTCAGATTGCTCAGTAAACTTAATTTCAATTTTGAAAAGGAAATTACCTATAATAATGAGGTACTGCGACAATACAAGACTTCAAGAACCGGAATTTGATCAGGACCGGCAGTCCGGCGGCCGGTATGAATAGGTGTAAATCCGACTGCGAAAAATAATTTCATGTTTCTAAAATACGCTCACACCCGTATCGTTAAATTTTAAATCGCAACCGGAAAAAATCTTTTTACTCCTCCTCAACCAATTAAAAGGGAGTTATCATGAAAACATCTTTGTTTTCCGCGATCCGAATTACGTTTCTCTATTATTCGGTTTTACAGGCAACGACATCTTCATCTTTTTATTTCTTCAGACAATTTTACAATAATCATCTCAGGATTTCGGCAGCCTTAAACAGGGAAGACGAAAATTCAGACAGTGTTGACTTCATTCCCGCTGTGCTGATTGAAAAAAACTATAAAGATTATTCGGGCAATAATCTTAAGGAGAATGTAAATTCGACTTCTCCCCTACCCGACCTCGATCCCATTTCAAAAAATATTTACCTCCACACCAATGCGGGAACAACATTCGTTTCAAAAAATAAAACACGAATTGAAGTCCCCCCATTCGCATTCCTTGACGAAAACGGAAACGCAATAGATGCCGAAGTTGAAATGCAATACAGGGAATTTTTCCGTCCGTTCGAAATTTTCCTGAGCGGAACATCTATGAATTTTGATTCGTCGAATACACTTTCTACCTCATGCCTGCTTGAAATTGTCGCATCCTCCTTTGGCAAGAAAGTATTTATCAACCCTGAAAAACCCATTATTATTTCTTCACCGGCGTTCCGTGAATCAAATAATCTTTATTACCAGAATCCTGAAAGTTTAACATGGTATGCGGAAAGCAATCCGGACACATCCAATATACGGATTCCTACCGATCATTTTATTGCAGGTAATTCGACTATTAAAAACGGAAATGCATTGGCTTTTAAATGCAAAACCAAAATGACTCCAAAGCGTGAGCATTTCCTGGGTCGAAAATCAGTTCCCGATCATTTCATATTTACTTTCATGAATTTCAGGAATCAGATTCCGGAGTTCAACGAGCTAATAAACACCAACTGGATTTGTGATGATTATGATGCGCTGAGAAACTATTACATGATCTTTTCGCCGGGTCAGGAAGACCTGTATGCCGAAGAAATTGTTTACTGCGATTCAGCCCTTCTACTAAAAAAAGGAAACATATATTCTTTGCAAATTATTTCGAACAACAAACACATAGAATTAAAAATAAAACCATTTATAGCAAATGCGGCAGATGAGTTGAAAATTAATCTTGCTCTGGAATCCTATACATTAGTTCGTGAAAACCGACTCGCCCTTGAATCCGGCCACACTGCATTTCTAAATGGCACGGGAATTACTTCAACGGATTTTGCAGAAACGAAAAGCATTGATCAAAAAGTCAAATTCAAAATCAACAAACTGGGAAAATGGAACATCGGAAATTTAGTAACCAAACCTTTGTCTGATTCTTTAAATGTGAGTTTCGTCGATGAACTTGGAAGAAAGATTAATATCAGTACCGGCTGGATGACTGTAAAAAATATCAATGCGCTTATGCAGGTAACCGACATGAACAGATTGACATTCCGAAATCCTTCGCATGTATTTTTCTGGACCATTTTACCTGATCGTAAAATCGGCATAGTTTATCCGGATGAGTTTAAACGCAAACCGGTTAATGGGGAGATTAAATATAAGATGAAGGTTTATGAGGATACGAGGGTTTTGAGGAGTTGGGAGTTATGAGTTAGAAGTTATGAGTTTTGAGTTACGAGTTCACCTTTGCGATTTCGCGCCTTCGCGAGAAATTCATTTTTGATTTTTGAAGATGGGGAATTAAAAATGTGTTAAACGAAATCTCTCGCAAGGGCGCAAAGGCGCAAGGGACAGAGACTCAGAGAAAATATTGTGATTTTGCGCTGTACCCGAATCGAAGTAAAGTTCGAATAGTAGAAATCAAAACTTCAATTACCAACCTTTGCCTTCGCGCCTTCGCGAGAAATTAATTACTGAAAGTGTATATAATCGCATTGTCACACTTTTCGAGCTTCGTAAAGCCACTTAGATAAGCATAAAAATGTCAAGGTTTTTTTATGATTATTTATTTTTGTGGTTTAATGATTCGATTTAATTGAAATTATCAATTTAGAATTTGCAATTAAATCTTACTTTTACTCAACAATCCGATACCATGAAAAACACTCTACTCCTGCTATTTCT
>CAZAON010000481.1:0-3431 GCA_964486655.1 uncultured Flavobacteriales bacterium | reverse complement strand
ATCCCGAACATATTTATTACTTTACGCTTTCTGTTCTTAGAAAAGTGCTTTCGAAAAACGGATTTGAAAAAGTCAAGGAGGATACGCTTGGTTTCAGTCATGCCAGGATGATGTATGCATTGAAAACTAAACGCGGAGAGAAAAAAGCAAAAGAATTTGATTACAATGAAAAAGACCGGGAACTCAGAGATGCTATTGAAAAGACAATCATTCTTCGTATACTTAAAAAAATCATTAATACATTTTTAACCACTTGTAATGCTGGCGACACGCTGAAAATACTTTACCGGAAAAAATGAACCTTAAAATATCAATCGTAATACCTTCTTATAACCAGGGAAAATTCCTGGAAGAAACCATATTATCCGTATTAGATCAAAATTATCCTGAACTTGAAGTTTTTATTATTGACGGAGGAAGTACCGATAATTCCGTCGATATCATTAAAAAATATGAAAACAGAATTACGGGATGGGTTTCTGAAAAAGATTCCGGACAAAGTGAGGCGATTAATAAGGGATTTAAAAAATGCACTGGCGAAATAGTTACCTGGCTTTGCAGCGATGACCTTTACACTCCCGGAACTTTGCAGAAAGTGAATGAAGTTTTTAATTCAATGCCTGCGTCGGTCGGACTAATTCACGGGAATTCGGAAATATTTCTCGGTGATAATGTCATTAATTACGACAAAGGGTATGGAAACTGGACACTGGAAAGACAGCTGGCCGGAATGACATTTCCGCAACCATCGGCATTTTTCAGAAAAAGTGTACTCGATAAAGCAGGCTTGCTGAATGAAAGTCTGCACTTCGGAATGGACTATGAACTTTTTGCGCGGATGCGAATGCTTACAACCTTCCATTATGTTGATTTCTTTTTTTCGAGATACAGACTTCATAACGAGAGTAAGTCTACAACGGCCATCGCCAAATTCATCGGTGAATGGATCATAGTCTTTAACAGTATCGCGAAAGGAATGGAATTAACATCCGTAATTTCAAAACTTAAGGAAAAAGGGCTGGATGTTCCTGTTGACGAAAGCACCTTTAAGTTTTTCTCCGAACATAAAACAACGTTTCGCCCCGATACAAATAAAATGCTTTTCTATTTTATGGTGAATGTTGTTCGTTATGATTATACTACCGAAAAATTTGAAAGAGTTCGTAAGCTGGGAGCCTACCTTAAATCTGATCATAATGAAATGCTCCGCCTTGAACCTTCCGTTTTAAAAATTATCCGCCGCTCTTTCATCCTCTCCCCTATGCTACTCCGCCTGGCCAGAAAATTTAAAAGATCTCTCAGTTATCAATGAAAATTGCATTTGTAACATCACATATTAACCGTTCCACGCAATGGAATTGGTTTTCTGAGGAATTAAACAGGAGGAATATTCCGCATATTCATATCGTGATTAATGACACTAAGCCATTGTTGTATCAGGATTTAAAAGACAGGAACGTAGAAGTCTATTACCTCAATCATAAAAATAAATTTTCATTCATAAAGAATATTTACAAGGTGTGGAAAATATTACGCGCATCCAAAGTAGATATAGTACATACCGAATTGCCCTATGGTAATCTTGTCGGACAAACGGCGGCGGTGCTTGCGGGAATAAAAATGCGGGTCACTACCTGTGAAAATACAACCTGGTTTTCTGATTTTGACAGCAAAAAACAGGAGTGGATTGATCAATATACCTATTACCTGGCGAAAAAAGTTATTGCTTTAACTCATGAATCCTATGAGTTCCTCAGCATGCATTTTAAAATACCGGCCAATAAACTTTACACGATTCATCATTCTATACAAACCAACGATTATCTCAGTCTGACTGAAAAACACGTGGAAGATCTCCGTCAAAGCCTCGATTTACCAAAAGATAAATTTATCATCGGAATGGTTGCAAGGTTCGAATACTGGAAAGGACATATTTATGTAATTGAAGCGATGAAAAAGCTTGTGGAGGAATTTCCGGATATCAGACTGTTTATCTTCGGCAGTAAAGGCGAAAGTTTTGATGCTGTTATGAACCTCATCAAAGAGCTGAATGTCGAAAAACAGGTTATATACAAGGGATTCGTAAAGGATAATATTGCATTGTTTAAGTTGTTTGACATACACATTCACATTCCAATAAAATTACAGAGTGAGACATTCGGAATTAATATCATAGAGGGTATGATTTCGGGCTGCGCACAGATACTTACATTATCAGGCATTAGCTCTTTCACCGCAAGAGACGGCAAAAACTGTATTGTTGTTCCCTATCAGTCTACTGAAGCCGTTTATAATGCGCTTCGATTACTTATTACGGACGATGAATTTCGCAAAAAGCTTGGCAGGCAGGCACGTGAAGATTCAATTAAACATTTTCGATACGAAGAAAAAGTTGATCTGCATCTTGCCCTTTATGATGACCTGATCAGAGAAACGAAAAAATGAACAGCGAACCCTTTTTCTCGATTGTTGTTCCCACTTATAACAGGGTATCCAGATTAATCACCACCCTTACATCAATTTTGGAGCAAACATTTACCGGCTTTGAATTGATTGTCGTTGATGACGGCAGCACCGATGGTACCGCTAAAATTATTACCGAAAAATTTAACGATTCCAGAATAAGAATAATCACGCAAAAAAACAGTGAACGTGGAGCGGCAAGAAATAACGGTTTAAAGAATGCGAAAGGCATTTATGTCGTCTTTTTCGACTCAGACGATATCATGCATAAGAACCATCTTGAAGTTTTGCATAAAAATATTCTCGCTGAGAATTCGCCTGCTTTCATAGCTAATAAATTTGATTTTGTCAGAGAAGATAACAGTCATCATCCTTCGGATATTAATTCGATAAAAAAGGGATATTACGACTACCGGCTTTTTCTGAATGGGAATCCACTTGCCTGCAATATTTGTGTCCGAAAGGATGCTCCCGGATTAATCCTGTTTGAAGAAGACAGGAAATATTCCATTAAAGAAGACTGGTTATTTCTCATTTGTAATATGAAAATTCATAAACTTTATATTACCGATGACGTGACTATCAGTATGCTCGATCATGCAGACCGCTCGATGCGTTCAGATAATTCAGTCATTATTCTGCGAACAGGACTTGCGATGGAATGGATCCTTAAAAAAATGGATCTTGGAAAATCTGAAGTTGAAAAACTGAAGGCTCATGTAAACTATTTTTGCGGTATACATTCATATCTTGACAATAACAGAAGCGCATCTGTCAAATACTCCGTATCAGCAATCAGGCATGGGGGAATTAAAATGAAATACATTTCTCTGTTACTTAAATCCGTTATCGGACGAAAGTTAATCGCTTCATTCAGATGAGAAAAAAAAACATATTGGTTCTTACCCAATGGAGCTATAAGGATGCATTAGTTCAGGCTTATACCCTGCCCTACGTAAATATCATTG
>CAZAON010000480.1:0-4464 GCA_964486655.1 uncultured Flavobacteriales bacterium | reverse complement strand
ATTTTACCTGTAATACTCACGTGGAAAAACGCTTCGAACATATAGACGAGATAATTGCCAAATTCCTGGCCGGTGAAGCTACACCTGAGGAAATCGAAATTCTAAACGATTGGAAATCGGTCAGCCCCGAAAATCAGAAAGAATTCGATCAATTCACTAAATTATTCAATCACTCTGCAGAGCTGAAAAACATTCTTCCGGTAGATACAGATAAAGCCTGGAATAAAGTTAAAAACTCTATCACACAAAATAAACAAGGAAATGTTCTTCCGATAAATTCACGCATTAACTGGTCGCCTATTCTTCGTATCGCAGCAATCATTCTGCTGATTGCCGGAATATCATACTCGATCTTTGTGATGAATAACAGCACCGATCTAAAAATGATTTCCGTTAATTCCGCCGAAAAAGTTTTACAATCAGGTCTACCGGATGGCAGCCTTGTTACCTTAAATAAAAACAGTTCACTCTCCTACTCTGAAACTCAGTTTAGCAAAAAACGAACTGTACTCCTGAAAGGTGAAGCATTTTTCGATGTGAAACATGATGAAAGGAATCCTTTTACGGTAATGGCAGGAGGTTTAAAAATTGAAGACGTTGGAACTTCTTTTAATGTAAGCGCGAATGAAAATAATGAATTTGTTGTCATCTCTGTTGTTTCGGGAATTGTCAAAGTAACTGCTGTTAATAATGAAGAAATCGTATTGAACGAAGGGGATGAAGCCCGGTATAATATCCACTCCGGAGCCTTAAGTAAAAACGAAATTGAAAATCCGAATATTTCATCTTATGCGAACCGGGTATTTATTTTCGAAAACACCGACCTTAAAACAGTTTTTAGTGTCCTGAACAATGTTTACGATATAAAACTCAAATCAGCAAACGACTCTCTTCTCGAATGCCGTATTACAGCAACATTCGACAATGAAAATATCGAAGAAATTTCGGCCATTATTGCAGAGACAATCGGACTGGAAATAACTAAAGAGAAAGATGCAATTACTTTTAACGGAAATGGCTGCAAGAAATAAATATTCCATCTTTCTTTTTATTTTCCTTTTTTGCTTCTGCTCCACTTCATTCGGGCAAGGAAATACTCCTTTACTCGAAAAAAGAGTTACCATTAGACAGGTAAATCAATCAACGGAAAATATTCTCCAAGCAATCGAGAAAGAAGGAAATTTTACTTTTTCTTATTCACCCCCGGTATTGCAAAATCAGGGCAACAAAACTATTCAATCAGTCAATAAACCGATTCGGGAAATTTTAGATAAACTGTTCGAAGGTCAACTAAACTATAAAGAACGAGGAAATCATATTATTCTGACAAAGAATGATGTCAGAAGAACTGAAGAAGAACCAAGCCTCTTCATAATTTCAGGCTATGTGACCGACTCAAGCGGAAAAGAAATTACCGAAGCAAGTATTTATGACAAAAAAAGCAACCAGTCTACAATCAGCAATAAGTATGGATTCTACAAATTGCAAATCGAAAATAAATTCAAAAAACAAGCTGTTGCACTCAACATAAATAAATCCAACTATAAAGACACGGTTATCTACGTAAAGCAATCCGGAAAATCGATTCTAAACGTTACTCTCTATCCGGATGATATTAACACAGTCATTGATTCGGCCGCCTATCGTGACAGTCTTTTAGAAGCCGATCGAATGGCATTCATTAATTTCCTTCTAAGCCAGGAAGCTGAAGCAAATACAAAGAACATTAAAGATACACTTCATGAAGAATTTCAGGTTTCATTGATTCCATACATCGGCTCAAATATGAGGCTAAGCGGAAATACAATAAACGATTATTCACTAAATATTCTCGGCGGTTATTCAATGGGAACACGCAAAGCCGAAGTTGCAGGACTCTTCAACATCGACCGCGATTCCGTTTCTCAGTTCCAGGCGGCAGGACTTGCTAATGTAGTTGGCGGTCCGGTTACCGGTGTTCAGATCGGCGGACTTGCTAATGTGAATCTGAAAACTATGGAAGGTGCAGAATTTGCCGGACTCGTAAATTTCAACAAGGACACTATGCAGGGCGCTCAATTCGCCGGACTCGTAAATGTCAATTTGAAACATGTATCAGGATTCCAGGCTGCAGGTCTTATAAATTCAAATATCACTACAAGTACCTCGACTCAAATCGCCGGACTTGTCAACCATTCAACGAAATTGTCGTCGGGAGTTCAAATAGCCGGATTAGTCAATTCAAGCGTAGCTGAATTTAACGGGGTACAAATTTCCGGTCTCGTTAATTATGCAAAAACCATTCATGGAACGCAGATTGGTTTTCTTAATGTGTCGGATAGTATTTCCGGTGTTCCTGTGGGTTTCCTGAGTTATGTACACCGGGGATACCACCAGGTTGAAATTTCAGCCAATGAATTGTATCCCGTGAATTTATCTTTCCGTACGGGTGTCTGGCAATTCTACAATATTTTCTCCGCCGGAATGATGCTCGATTCTCTGCAATCTATCGAGTGGTACTTTGGTTATGGTGTTGGTTCCGCGGTAAATCTCGGCAGAAAATGGCAAATGAATTTTGACCTGACTATGAATCAGCCTTTGCGCGGCAACGAACTGGAATATTTTTCACCTCTTACTAAACTAAACATTACTGTCGAAAAAAGATTCTCAAAGTATTTTTCAATTGCGGCAGGCCCATCTGTCAACTATCTCGTATTTGATCAGTCGGATGACTACATTCCTCAACTTATTGATGATGTCCCAACTCATGTTCAGTCATCTACGTTTTCAAATGAATATCCGGCCCGGGGATGGATTGGCGGTAAAATCGCGGTAAGATTCTTTTGAATTGCCATTGAGTCACAAAGGTTCGCTAAGATTCTATTAATTAACTATTTCCTTTTCTCTGCGCTTACTCTGCGTCTTCTCCGCGATTAAATTTTTTTGTTCTAATTATGCCTCACAGAAAAATATTTATCTCTAACAATAGGGGTCTCCCCACTCTCAATTGTCTTCTGTATATAATCCATACAGAAACTCATGCCAAAACACATTAACTTAAGTTTTGCGATCCTCTTATTTGCTCTTAATTTTCAAAATTTGCAATCGCAAACACTTACACAAACAATTCGCGGAACCGTTGTCGATGCCATTTCACAATCCCCACTCCCATATGCCACTGTTCTTATCCTCAACAGCGAACCCGCTAACGGAACAGTCGCCGACATAAACGGAAATTTCAAACTCAAGAATGTCCCTGTTGGAAAGCATACACTAAAAATCACCTCACTCGGATACAAAGACTTCACCATTCCAAATGTAACCGTCACATCCGGTAAAGAAGTTATACTCAACATTACTCTCGAAGAAAACGCCATCCAGGGAAAAGAAGTTACCATAACAGGAACAATCGAAAAAAACAAGACCCTGAATGAATTCACAACAGTATGCGGTCGAACTTTTTCCGTCGAAGAGACACAGAAATTCGCCGCAGCTGTAAACGATCCGGCCCGTATGTCAACAGCATTTGCCGGAGTCATTTCAACGGACGATGGAAATAATAATATTGCCATTCGGGGCAATGCACCGAACGGATTACTCTGGAGGATGGAAGGCGTCGAAATCCCGAATCCGAACCACTTCAGCGGAGTCGGAACATCGGGCGGAGGAATTTCAATCCTCAGTTCGCAACTACTTACCAATTCCGATTTCCTCACAGGTGCATTCGCGGCCGAATACGGAAATGCATTATCAGGCGTTTTCGACATGAAACTTCGAAAAGGAAACAACCAAAAGACAGAGCGAACCATTCAGCTTGGAGTACTTGGAACAGACCTTGCCATTGAAGGTCCGTTCAAAAAAGATTACAATGGCTCCTACCTGATAAACTACCGCTACTCCACTCTTTCTGTTCTCGGCAAACTCGGAGTCGAAATCGGTACTGCCTCTACCAATTTCCAGGATCTTTCGTACAATATTTTTCTACCCACAAAAAAATTCGGAAACTTTTCAATGTTTGGTTTTGGCGGATTGAGCGATCAGACTTCCTCTTCTAAAAAAGACTCATTACAGTGGGAAACAAATTATGACAGGTACAGCTGGGACTTTGTTTCAAATACGGGTGTGGCCGGCTTTTCACACTTTATACAATTAAATAATACTTCCTTTCTAAAGACTACAATCGTAGCTTCCGGCACAGGGAAAAGCTACAGCGAGGAAATAACAGATGAAAGCTATTCTGACGTTCCGCAGGGCGGAGAAAACTATGACCAGAATAAAATTGCTTTCAACACTGTGCTGACTAAAAAATTTAATGCAAAACACAGCATGAAAGCCGGAATTACAGCCAACGTACTTTATTATGATCTCACACGAAAAAAACTGAATAATGAAACCGGACGAATCGAAACAGAAATAAGTCAGGAAGGAAAAGCTGTAAGCCTTCAATCATTTGCTCAATGGAATTACAGGGCAACAGAAAAATTA
>CAZAON010000479.1:0-2683 GCA_964486655.1 uncultured Flavobacteriales bacterium | reverse complement strand
CGGTGAATCCTTCGGCGGCGCGGCAGTTTACGCTAAAGTCATTCGGGCCCATGGCATAATTTAGTCCGTAGCGAATCAATAATTCGATGGACTGCAGAGTGTATAACGGCTTCATAGTTGATTGTATTGAGAACATTTATTTTGTCTATAATATAGACATAGCATTCTTACTTATGCAAGAGAATGAGAAAATTTTAATTAAAAATTACAAATTAAAAATTACGAGGGCTCTGATTTGTCGACCTCGCAATTCGCATCCCGAAACTTCGGGACGTAATTCGTAATTGTTTCGTACTTTGGCGGTAATGAAATCAATTACCTTTCCGTCTCTGAAACGGATCGCACTTTTCACAGCTGTGCTGATTGCAATGTCATCATGCAAGAAGGCATGGGTAGAGCCCGTGCTATATACTGTTAATTTATCACTTGCAAGAACGCCAGATTCTGTTGATGCGAATTCCGTCTACTATTATGCAGACGGAATGAAATTGCAACTGCATCTGACGATCACTTCGAACGGAAGCACGGTAAAAGACGAAGTATGGACCCATGAAAAAAATTATCACTGGGAAGATAACATTGATGGCGTAAATATTATCGGAGAAGTAGTCAGCCTGTCAAATGACACAAGTCTGCATATAGAGGATTATCCTGTTGTCATGCGGGTCTATAAAGATTATAAGGTGTTGTATGAAGAGGTGGAAGTGGAGAATAGTTATTCTTATTAGTCTGGAGTCTTGAGTACAGAATACAAAGTATAGAGTACAAAGTATAGAGTACAGAGTATAGAGTGTGGAGTGTTGCCTGCCTTTTTAGGGGATTCTTTAGTAAAAGAGGGTAGATAAATTAATTTAATTTTCAAAAAATTGTTTCCTAAAACGAGAATTGAAAAGACTGGATCGAGGATTTATGTCTTTGTATTATGTTTTTTGTTGGTGCTCGGAGTTTTCATGATCTGGCAGGAGAAATCGGATTATGTATTTATGGAAGGCGGGAGAGGAGCAAGTAGTAGAATACAAATTTTTAACGGTTATACTGTTTTGGGAGTTGATGCGTTGTTATTCGTAATTTTTTTATTTATGAAGCCGTGGAAGTGAAGTACTGACTAAGTTGTTAAGTATTTTAAATACTCAAAATACTCCGCGCTTTCCCCGTGAAAAAGTTTTGCAGATGTAAACTTCAATTGAAATTAATAAATCGTTCTATTCTAATGCCGAAGAGATTTCTAAAATGTTATTCAAAATGATAAGCGGTCTGAAGGCAGATACAAAAACAGTCCGAGTCTGGAAAGCAGTCCGAGCCTCAAAAGCAGTCCGAGTCTGAAAAGCAGTCTGGGTCTGAAGTCTGAGTCAGGAAAGCAGTCCGAGTCTGAAATGTAGTCCGGGTCTGAAGTTGGAGTCTGGAAAGCAGTCCGAGTCTGAAATGTAGTCCGAGTCTGAAGTTGGAGTCTGAAAATTAGTGCGAGTCTGAAAAAAGACCGAGTCTGAAAATGAAATCGAGGTTATCGGACTTGGTTTTCAGACTCGGACTGCTCAGTGTGATCCCGCTGGTATCCCTGTTTATGCATTTTTCAGCTTATTTTCGAAATATGCTTCACTAAATAATTGCTACCCTTCACTAATCTTAATACTTTCATTAGAAAATAATTTTATCCTCTTTTTCCTATCTTGTTCTCAAATATTATTGGAATAAAACAACAATTCATAGCATGACTAAGAAGAAAGATTCATTTAAAAACGGATCAATTGCAATGTCCGATAGCAACGAAACAACTAACGTAAAAGAGCAATTAGTTGATAATTCCATTTTGCAACCGAAATCTACACGTTCATCTGTTAAAGCAAAAAAGAAAAATAATAACAGGAAGAAAAATAGATCGGAAAAGAAAGCAACTGAAAAGCAACTTAGAACATTTCCAATCTATACAGTGGAGGAGTGTTTAGTAGTTGCCAAAGGTCTTCGAGATGTTAATAATGGAAAACCGTGTAATGGTCCCGATATTATGGATATTTTAAATATTCGTAATACAAATAAATTACATTATCTCACAGGCGCCTCTAAAGCTTATGGTTTTACAAATGGTACATTTAGAACAGGGGAAATATCATTAACCGATTTAGGTAATCTTGCTGTCTACCCAGAATCAGATGAAAAGGAACGATTGGCAAAAATTCAGGGCTTTTTGAATGTTCCTGATTTCAAAAGTGTATTGGGACATTTTGGTGCTGCAATTGTTCCATCGCAATTCGTAAGCAATACTTTATTTAAGACTTTTAATATTCCGAATTCATTTCATGAAGAATTTTTAAAAGTATATAATCAAAATTGTAAAGAAATGGGAATTGCATCTGCAAATCCAATAGGTGATGCTGCAAGCGGACTTCCACATTCTACTATAAAAGTTGTTGGACAACCCAAAGCTCCTGGAGTTGAAACTTTAACAGCGTTTGTTATTATGCCGTTTACTGAAAGAGAAGGCGGAAAAAGAAGTAAGGGTTTTTATAAAGAAGTTTTAGATAGTTTAATTGCAATAGCTGGATCAGAAGCTGGTTTTAAAGTTGAAACAGCTATGAAACATGGATCAGATATTATTCATTCAACTATAATCAATGAGTTATTAGATGCAGATTTAGTAATTGCAGATTTAACAGATCATAATCCAAATGTTTTGTTTGAATTAGGT
>CAZAON010000478.1:0-2061 GCA_964486655.1 uncultured Flavobacteriales bacterium | reverse complement strand
AATCCTTAATCCTTAATCCATAGTCCTTAATCCAAAACACCCCAACTACCCTCATGATCAATCAACTCGAAATCCAACGCCTCTCCCACCTGGAACTCCTGGCCCGACAGGTCGTCGAAGGTTTTATCACGGGATTGCATAAGAGTCCGTTTCACGGATTTTCTGTTGAGTTTGCCGAGCATCGTTTGTATAATACAGGCGAGGCTACCAGGCATATTGACTGGAAATTATTTGGCAGAACCGACAAGCTATTTGTAAAGAGGTTTGAGGAGGAAACGAATCTTCGTTGTCAGCTGATTATTGACAATTCTTCATCGATGCATTTTCCGGAAGAGGGAAAATCAAATCCGCAGAATAAAATTAATTTTTCGGTTCATGCAGCCGCTGCTATCGCATATATGCTGAGGATGCAGCGTGATGCGGTTGGATTGAGCATTTTTTCAGATACGATTGAACTGCATACTCCGGCTCGATCAAATTCCATGCATCATAAAATGCTTTTTGCGGAAATGGAGAAAAGGATCGTTGATCCGAAAATCCAGACCGGGAAAAAAACTATGGGAGCCCAGGCATTGCATGAAATTGCAGAGCGTCTGCATAAGCGTTCGCTCGTTGTTATTTTCAGCGACATGATGGATAGTGCCGAAAACCAGGAAGGACTCTTCAGTGCATTGCAGCACCTGAGACATAACAAGCATGAAGTGGTTTTATTTCATGTAACCGATAAAAAGACAGAAGAAGAATTCCGGTTTGACAATCGTCCGTACCAGTTTATTGATGTCGAAACAGGAGAAGAGATTAAAGTTCATTCGAATGAAATCAAAGACGTTTATGTTAAAGCCATGGCCGATTTCAAACATGAACTAAAACTTCGATGCGCTCAATACCGGATCGACTTCGTGGAAGCAGACATTAATGAGGGATATAGGAATATTTTGCTGCCTTATCTTTTGAAGAGGGAAAGACTAAGTTGATTGAAGAATCTTCGATATTCATTCTTCTCCCGATAGCTATCGGGACTTCAATAAAATAGCATTTCTCCCGGGGCAATCCCCGCCAGGAAACTGGTTTTAAGCGTGCCATTCGCATTATAGATATAAATTCTTCCTTTCTGAATAAAATCAATGGCATCTCCCACATATACATTATTAGTTGACGGATCAACTGCCAGCGAATAGAAAAAATTCTGATTTGATGTTATAAATGGAGAGGAGGGAAGCGAATTTGCCGTTACAGACATTTTGTAAACGCTCGTATTTAAAAAGTATATACTGTCCTTTGTGGTATTCATGCAAATGTCTGAAGGATTATCCGGGAGTGGGAATGAAAATGTCTGTTCAACAATTGAATTCGACAAATTAATTTTGTGAATTGCTCCCGTATATGTTCCCATATAGTCGCTGTTGCAAATTACCCACAGTTTATTATTTACATCAGTCGTCATTGTCGTAGCGCCTTTGCTTATTAATATGCTGTCGGTCACCTGATCGGTTGCGTGATTGATGACATACAGATAGTCTGAATAATAGCTCGTAACATAAACGTCGTTGCCATTTAAAAACATCTGTTCAGTCCAGCCGTTTATCGGAATTGCAGACGTAACGGTATTTGTATTCAGATCCACTACTGACAGGTGATTTGCGGCATAGTCGGAAACATATGCTTTTGATGCATCTACTTTCAAAATGTAACGGGGAGAAACAAGGCCGGTTATCGTTGCAATATTCTCCATCGAATGTAAATCACAAACCTCAATCTTTCCGGAGTTGTTAACCACGATGTATAATTTCCCGTCGATATTACTCATACTTTGGCAAACATCGCCCGGTGACTGGCCGTTTATTTTTTCGAATATATCTGTTATTGCATTATTTGTCGAAGTATTGAAATACGTTATCGATGCATTTGCCGAAAGGAAATTTCCTTCGTTAGCAATGTATAATCCCCTTGCGGCATTGAATTTCGGTGCAGTGGTATTTTCATCTTCATTATCTTTTTTACACGATGCAATCGTAAAAAGTAAAGAAACTGCAAGAAGAATTGTTTTTAGATTAGTTCTTT
>CAZAON010000477.1:0-8158 GCA_964486655.1 uncultured Flavobacteriales bacterium | reverse complement strand
AACCATAAATTAGGTTTTTTGCAATTTTATTACACATCTCGTATCGCCCTTTTGGCCAATGGTGGGTTTTCTTTGGTGAACAGGGGGGTTGCGGGCTCTGAAGATGTCGGAGGACTGTTTCGGGTTGGGGGTTTCGGGTTGGGGGCTGCTGGTTCTTAGGGGTGTCGATGAATGTGTTTCGGGTTTTGGGTTTCGGGTTGGGTATACGGAGAACATGCTTTGATTGTGATGTTTGCAGCATTATTGATTTAAAAAAAATTGTCCGCTTTATAACTTTCATTTAAGAAGTCGAATTATAGAAACAATGACTATTAAATTTTTAGCCCGTTTTACCTATGAAAAAGTGAAAATAAATTTTCGGATTCAGATAAATTAAAACGATCAACAAATTTTTTGATCGACTCTCAAAACAAAAAAATCAAACCTTCATTCAATGCGATGACAATTCGTATATCGACACCGTTTGCGACAAGCAATTCGTAATTTGTAATTCGTAATCCGTAATTCGTAATTTATAATTGAACCCTCACCTCTGCTTCTTCTTAAACCACCTCTTGTAAAACGGCTCTCTCTTATTACCATTCCACATCTCCGATTTACGTTTGCTCTTCTTCATCATCTTCCTTGTCTTCTTCGCCTGGATCTTATTGTGCCTATCTATACCCTTCTTAACTGCCTTCTCACTCTGCTTTCTTTGCTTAGCCTTTTTCTTGTCGGCCTTCTGCTGCTGAACGCTTCCTCCGTTGGGCTTAGGAGAACGGGCATCGAGATCCTGAGCAGGGAGAGGCAGACCGAGAGTGAGTTTGAGTCCGGGTCCGGGATTCAGGCTGATCGTGAACATTACGATCAGTGCGAGTAATTTTTTCTTTGAAAAATAATTCATCATTTAACTCCTGATCTCAAGATCCATACCACAAGTCGGACAAACAGAAGGTGTGTCGCTGACTATTTCAGGATGCATTGGACAGGTGTAAACATTTTTAACGGCCGATTGTATTGTGTCGTTTGAAACATCGGCCTGTTTGTTTTCGTTACCTTTGCATCCGATCAATGTCATCAGACAAAGGATTGTTAGTATTCTTATCATGACGCTGAAAGTATAGAAAAATGAAATTTCTCCGACCCCCTTCCCTGCTATTAATCAACAACGGATGTTCATCAGTTTTTATTCTGCTCATTTCTGTACTCGCCCTTTCTTTAGGCTCATGCAAGAAATCTACCGATAACAATCAGAATATCCCAAATGTCCCTGTCAACTTTACCATTCAGCTAAGTTTGCCTGCCTATACCAACCTGAACTCCCCGGGAGGCAGTGTTGAAATTCCCGGCGTAGGCTATAAAGGTATCGTCGTGTAC
The DNA here is from genome assembly GCA_964486655.1 of uncultured Flavobacteriales bacterium. Lineage (GTDB taxonomy): Bacteria > Bacteroidota > Bacteroidia > AKYH767-A > 2013-40CM-41-45 > JADKIH01. Next base: position 6,802 of record CAZAON010000477.1, on the reverse strand, counting down.
AGAATGAGCATCGATAACTTCGTCGCTTTCGATATGGCCTGTTCATACGACCCATTGGTTAGCGAAGCGATTTGTCATATAGACTCATCAGGCATCATTATGGTCGACAGTCATTGCGGAAGCAAATTCGGATTGACAAGCGGAGGTAGTGTTGTTAAGGGGCCGGCAACGGGACCGTTAAAACCTTATAATGTGACTGCTGACTTTTCGACGAACACTTTAGTTGTGTATAATTAAGTATGTCTAAGTTCTTGTGATGGCCGGGTTTCCGGTTAAGAATTAAAAATTACGAATTAAAAATTACGTGGGGTGAGCGAAGCCGGGTTGTTCGTGCTTTTTCTGACCAGGACATTTCAGAATTATATATTCAATAGTTTTTCTTGAATTTTACAACTACTTGAATATTAATGATTTCTGAGCCAATTTGGCCGTTTTCGACGTTGTTACTTGTGTCTTACAACAAATGAATTGAGCATTCAATTAGAAAGTTAATGGAAGTATATGAATAGTTAATGTGAACTTATCGGAGGAATTACTGTCAATAAAATATGTGATTGAAAAAAATTAAAAATAAATTTCAGGAAAGTTTGCTCATAGTAAAATTGATATTGTAATTTTGAACATTGCATCATAATATTGTGACATCATCCTAAACACGAATACTCGTTATGGCAACAAAAAAGAAAGCTCCGAAAAAAGCTAAAGCAAAAAAGGTAGCTAAGAAAAAAGCGCCTGCAAAGGGTAAGGCAAAACCTGCTAAAAAGAAGGCCGCAGCTAAGAAACCGGCTCCTAAAAAAGCTGCTCCTAAGAAAAAAGTCGCTGCTAAAGCAAAGCCTAAAGCTGCCGCAAAACCTGCCGCTCCTAAAAAAGCCGCTCCTAAAAAACCAGCCGCTCCTAAAGCTTCAAAGCCTAAGAGTCAGCCTAAAGCTAAGGCCATGGTAGAACCGGATGAATTGATTATCACGGAAACTGAAATTCTTGATATCACTCCAATGGAATCAGATGATTCATCTGATGATGCTATTACTTTGGACGGAGATATGAAAGACTTTGACGACGCGGGTCCGATTTCAGATTACGACGACGACGACGATTTTTAGCGGATTAGCTAATTGGCATCTGTCCGGTTAGCTAATCTTTTTTTGTCTTAGTATTTAGTCTTGAGATTTTAAATTTTTATACTGAGATTTTCCGGTACATATGTACCAATCACACTTGACCTGATAGACTATCGGGTTCCTGAATTGTATATCTCAAAAACAGATTGAGGCTTGTAAAAATCCTGAACCGGCGAGTATCTGCGCGAAGATTTTTCCGCAGATTGGCGCTGATTTATAATACAATTCTTTCCCGAAAAGAATCCGGACTCTTACTTTTATTCAAATGAGAATGGCAAACATATTACTGCGCTATATGTTTTCTAGCCTTTTCTATATTTTATGAAAGATAATTGCGCCTCCGCAGTTATCCGCAATCGCCCCTGTCACGCTTTTCAGACAATTGTTTTCTTTTTCCATTCGTAAAACTCCAAGGAAACCGAATATGATCGCTTCTTTGTAATTGACGATATTACTATCCGGAACTACCGTTCGAAGGTTTACTTTTTCAGAAATTCTTTCTACAAGGTGACTGTTAAATGCACCTCCTCCCGTTATGAGCAATTTCCCATGACTACGATTAATTGAATTCCCGATTTGTTCCGCAATATGTTCGGTGAATGTAGCCAGACAGTTTTCCGCAGTAAGATTATAGTTTTTAATAAGCGGAAATACCTTTTCATCAATATCCTCCCTGCCCAGTGACTTAGGAACAGGCATGGAATAATAGTCAAGCGAATTCAACTCCTTCAGCAATCTGTCATTCACAGTTCCCCCTGCCGCTAAATTACCCCCCTCGTCATAAACAAAACCTTTCTTGCCCGCATAGTAATTCAACACGATGTTACATGCGCAAATATCATAAGCCTTACGCTCACCATTTTCTTCGAATGAAATATTGGCAATACCACCAAGGTTCAGACAATAATCATACTCGGAAAAAAGCAACCGGTCACCTACCGGAACAAGCGGCGCTCCCTGTCCGCCCAATGCCACATCAAGCGTCCGGAAATCAAAAACAACCGGTAGTCCGCATGCCGCCGCAATCGCAGCCCCTGAACCAATCTGAACAGTTACTCCCTTTGCAGGCTGATGAAAAATTGTATGACCATGCGATGATACATAGTCCGGCGTAATTGAATGTTTCGTACAAAATGCCTTAACAAGATTTCCCAGATAATCTCCGTAGTCAATATTCAATTCTGAAATACCCAATGCGGATAATCCCGCAGCATTTTTTAATTTCTCTTCCCGGTTTTTGTCATATGGAATTGTCTCACATTCGAGTAAAGTGAAATCCCATTTGCCGTTAAATACAAATTCGCAAAAAGCTATGTCAACTCCATCGAGCGATGTACCTGACATAAGTGAAACGACCCTGTGTTTCATAAATTTTTTTTTAAAAATGAATTCCAATAACCATCAGACCGGGACAAATAAATCCTCTTAAACCATATCCACATTGCAATCAGGCAGGTAGAATTTTCGATGAATGTTACCGAACTGTCTGTTATCCTGTCTTATTTGAGGTTATTCGAGGTTCCCTATATTCCAATAGTTTTGTACGTTTGCCGTAAATCTAAAAACAAATTAGTTAAGATGAATTTTGAGTTTACTGAAGAGCATTTAATGATACGGAACGCGGCCAGAGATTTCGCACAGAACGAATTGAAAGCCGGTGTTATAGAAAGGGATGAACATCAGAAGTTTCCGCATGATCAGGTTAAAAAAATGGCCGAAATGGGTTTCATGGGTATGATGGTGGATCCGAAATACGGTGGTGGCGGAATGGATACGGTTTCGTATGTGCTTGCTATGGAAGAAATTTCAAAAATTGACGCATCGGCTTCTGTAATCATGTCGGTGAACAATTCACTGGTTTGCTGGGGATTGGAAAAGTACGGAACTGAAGAACAAAAATTAAAATACCTGGTTCCACTTGCAAAAGGTGAGGTCATTGGAGCATTTTGCCTGAGCGAACCTGAAGCAGGATCCGACGCTACCTCGCAACAGACAACTGCCATAGACATGGGTGATCATTATATTTTAAATGGCACGAAAAACTGGATTACAAATGGCTCTACAGCCAGTACTTACCTGGTAATGGCCCAGACAGATGCTTCTAAAAAACACAAAGGAATCAATACACTGATCGTTGAGAAAGGCATGCCGGGATTCACGATTGGTCCGAAAGAAAATAAATTAGGCATCAGAGGAAGTGACACACACTCACTGATGTTTACCGATGTAAAAGTTCCGAAGACTAACCGAATTGGTGAAGACGGATTCGGTTTTAAATTCGCCATGCAGACACTGACCGGAGGCCGTATCGGTATTGCCTCACAGGCATTGGGAATTGCATCTGGCGCCTATGAACTTGCACTTGCCTATTCGAAAGAACGTAAAGCATTCGGCGTACCTATTTCGCAACATCAGGCCATTCAATTTAAACTGGCTGACATGGCCACTGAAATAGATGCTGCAAGATTGTTATGCATAAAAGCGGCATGGATGAAAGATAACGGACTTGATTTTTCTACAGCGGCAGCAATGGCTAAATTATTTGCATCGAGAGTTGCAATGGAAACATCTGTTGAAGCAGTTCAGATACATGGCGGTTACGGATTTGTAAAAGAATTCCATGTTGAACGATTGATGCGTGATGCAAAAATCACTCAGATTTATGAAGGAACTTCGGAGGTGCAGAAAATTGTGATTTCGAGGTCATTAATAAAAAATTAATTAATGAAAATAACATTTTTTCCATTTGTAGGGACACATTGCAATGTGTCCCTACAAATGGAAAAAAATGTTGTCAATTCAAAATGAAATGAAATTTTCACGATTTACGATTGTATTGATTTTTATTCTTGGGTCGTGTACGTCATCTAAAAAATTAATTTATTTCCAGGGCGCTATTCCGCCTGCCAGCCCTGATAGCATTTATCAGATTCGTATTTATCCGCTCGACATTTTATCCATAAATATTTTCACGATTAATGCGGAGGCCTATCCGTATTTCTCAATGACGAATGAACGATCGATTACCGATAACCGGTCAGCCTACGAAAAAGGTTACGTAGTTGATGACAGCGGACAGGTTAAGTTACCACTGATTGGCGCGGTGAAGGTGTCCGGATTAACTATCGGGCAGGCAAGAAATGTAATTGATACCAGGTTGCGGGCATTTATAAATGATCCAATCGTTACCGTAAAAAAATTAAATTTTAAAGTGACAATATTAGGAGAGGTAAACAGGCCGGGCACCTATCAGATACTGAATGAACAGGCAACGCTTCCGGAAGTTCTTGGACTGGCAGGTGACCTCAGTCAGTTTGCCGACAGGGAAAATCTCCGGATTATTCGGGAAGAAAACGGAGTGAGAAAAGATTTTTATGTTAATCTCACCTCGGCAAATTCAATGAATGCCGAAAGCTATTATGTACATCCGAATGATCTGATTTATGTTCAGCCGGTAAAGCGCAGAGCCTTTCAGAATATCAGTCCGTCTGTCACACTATTCACATCACTCATCACTACAACCATTATAGTTTTGACATTTATCATCGCAGTAAATAATCAATGAGAAACGGACCGGAAATCAAGCATAACGACGACGAAATAGATTTGCGATTGATGTTTCAGAACATTCGCAAGAGATGGATTTATTTTCCAGTTTCAATTTTATTCTTCGGCCTGATCGCTCTGTTGTATATTCATTTTTCACTACCGGTATATGAGGCTTCTTCAAGCGTTTTAATCAAAGACAGCAAGAATACTTCGAAGAATATTGAAGATATATTTACGGGTGATTTATTCGGAAATACCAAGAATATTGCCACTGAAATCGGCATACTCAGTTCGCGTTCGGTACTTGAAGAAACGATACATGAACTGAATCTAACGATAAGTTATTTTTCAAAAAGCGCATTGTTCAGTTTTCCGATTTACAAGACTGCTCCGTTTACGGTTAACGTGATGAATATTACCGATGGCGTTTACGACGAGAAATTTAATGTATCAATTCTGGATTCTACAAGGTTTTCGCTTGAAATAAATATTGATAATAAATTACTGAATGACTACAGTTATAAAGGCACACACCGCTTCGGAGAAGAAATTAAAACATCTTTTTTCACAGTCTCGCTGAAAAAAAATGATCCCGCATTTAATATTTCACATGATCAAAATTATTTCTTCGTTATAAACTCCATGAATAAGCTGTTCGCTTATTACCAGGAGAAAATGAAAATTGAGCCGCTGAATAAAGATGCGACGATTGTATCCATAACCGTTCAGGACAAGATACCCGCGAGAGCGGTTGATTTTCTGAACACGTTAGGAAAGGTTTATATTAACAGGGATATAAAGGATAAAACTTCCGTTGCCGGACTGACATTAAAATTTATTGACGAACAGTTAACCGATATCAGCAAGACGTTAAATACGACTGAAGTTGAATTACAGAAATTCAAGGAACAAAAAGGAACGGTTGATCTCAGTGAAGAATCGAAGGCATATCTTGAAAGAGTTACTGCCATAGATGAAAACCGGATAAAGGCGGAAATTGAATTAAGATCTCTTGATTACCTGTACGATTATGTTTCGGGCAATAAAAATATTGAAACACTTGCTCCGTCGAGCATCGGAAATCCCGATCCGCTCTTGATCGAATTAATAACCAAATTAAAAGAACTGCAATCTAAACGCAAGAGCCTGATGTTCGGCAGCAGTGAGCAATCTCCGGCGGTAAAAGTTATTGATGAACAAATTGAGCAGACCAGACAGGCGCTGATAGAAAACATTAACAGCATTCGTAATATTACCAAGTCTAATTTATCGGGAATTAATAATCAGCTTGCGCAATATGAAAATGACATTCGCAAAATTCCGAATATTGAAAGAGAGTTATTGGGAATACAAAGAAATTTTCTGGTTAATGAAAACATTTACGTTTACCTGTTACAAAAAAAGGCGGAGACCGGAATTGCAAAAGCGACAGCTGTAAGTGACAACAAAGTACTTGATGATGCTTCTTTAAAAGAAAAGCCGGTTATACCGAATAAGAAAGCGGTTTTCATAATTACACTAATGCTTGCTTTGATATTACCTGCAGTATTAATTTTAATGCAGGGATATTTTAAGAATACAATCAGCAACCGGGAAGAAATTGAGAAGCTTACGACGATTCCAATCATTGGAGTTGTCGGTCATTTGAGTACGGGCGATCGTACGATAGTCGCTTCGAAACCGAAATCGTCTATTGCAGAGGCATTCAGATCGATTCGTGCGAACCTCATGTTTTTCGGTCTGGCAGATCAGCATAAAATTGTTCTGATCACTTCATCTGTTGGCGGAGAGGGAAAATCTTTTTCTACACTTAACCTTGCAACGGTTTTATCGCTGCAGCATCACAAAGTAATTATTGTGGGAATGGATTTAAGAAAGCCGCAGCTGATAAATGATCTTGGAGTTCAGAATAATGACGGAGTAAGTACGCTGTTGATCGGAAAGGCATCGCTTGAAAATGTAATTCAGAAAACAAATATTCCCGGACTTGATATTATTCCGTCGGGCCCTATTCCGCCCAATCCTGCAGAGTTACTTGCGAAAAAAGAAACCGTACAGATTTTAGACAGCCTAAAAGATAAATACGATTACATTATCATAGACACACCACCGGTCGGAATCGTGAGTGATGCAAT
>CAZAON010000476.1:0-3353 GCA_964486655.1 uncultured Flavobacteriales bacterium | reverse complement strand
TACAAATGGGTTACCAAGGATTCCAAAGGCAAACATACCGGTCCGGGTAACAATTACTTTTCCGGTTCACAGAACAATGTCTATGTCGACAACTCAGGCAAACTTCACCTTCGGGTGACTTACAAAGATGATAAGTGGTTTTGTCCGGAAGTCAGACTACTTGAAAATCTTGGCTATGGTAAATACTATTTTCACGTTGAGCCTCTACCCCAGCCTCTCGATAAAGATGTTGTAATCGGCTTGTTCCTTTACGACAGGGAAGACACGAATAACTATCATAAAGAAGTTGATATAGAACTTTCTACCTGGGGCCAGGAATCAAAAATAAATTCACAGTTTGTCATCCAGCCCAAAGAAGCCGAAGCATTTCGTTTCGAAACCGATCTGACAAAATGCAGTGTTCACATGTTTGACCTCACGAAGAAACATGTGAACTTCAAATCATATTATCCGGCAGGAGAATTCGGAAAGAAAGAAAAAATAATCGCCAGCAATAAGGTCAAACCAGATTACGAGTATTTTTCAGAAAACGAAAAAGTTTTCATGAATGTATGGCTTTATCGTACCGTCGAGCCAGCCAGTCTGCAGGAATTTGAAGTGGTAATCAATTCTTTTGTGTTTGAGCCGGCATGTGAGATCAGGGTGCCTTTTGTGGGGAAAAAGAAGTGAGTTATGAATTTAGAATTTAACAAGAACGAAGACAACATGCGACAACTGGTAGACCAGTTGAAACACAGGCAGTCGAAAATTGCTGAAGGTGGCGGAGCTAAAAGTGCCGCAAAGCAAAAAGAGCAGGGCAAATTACTTGCACGTGAACGAATCGAATATCTCATCGATAAGAATTCCTCTTTCATCGAAATCGGTGCATTCGCTGCTGAAGGAATGTATGAAGAATATGGCGGCTGTCCGGCTGCGGGAGTTGTCGCAGGAATCGGTTATGTGAGCAAACAACAGTGTGTAATCGTTGCGAATGATGCAACCGTTAAAGCGGGCGCCTGGTTTCCAATGAGCGGGAAAAAAAATCTCCGCATGCAGGAAATTGCCATGGAGAACCGCTTGCCGATTATTTATCTGGTCGACAGTGCAGGAGTTTTTCTTCCGATGCAGGATGAGATTTTTCCGGATAAAGAACATTTCGGACGAATCTTTCGCAACAATGCAGTCATGTCATCGATGGGAATTCTGCAGATCGCTGCCATCATGGGCAGTTGTGTCGCAGGCGGAGCCTACCTACCTATCATGAGTGATGAAGCCATGATTGTCGATAAAACCGGAAGTATATTTCTGGCAGGATCGTATTTAGTAAAAGCCGCTATCGGAGAAGACATCGACAATGAAACATTAGGCGGGGCAACGACACAGTGTGAAATATCGGGCGTGACCGACAATAAATTTCCGGATGATAAAGCAGCGCTGGATCACATCAAAAATATTTTAAGCAAAATCGGAAGTTTTGCTACGGCGGGATTCAACCGCGAGAAAACATTACCGCCGAAGAAAGAGCCAAAAGATTTATACGGACTCGTTCCAACCGAAGCAAGTAAACAATACGACATGCATGAAGTCATTTACCGTTTGGTCGATGACAGTGATTTTGACGAATACAAAGACAAATACGGTCAGAGTATCATTTGCGGACTTGCACGCATTGACGGATGGAGCGTCGGTATTGTTGCCAATCAGCGCAAAGTTGTGAAGAGTAAAAAAGGTGAAATGCAATTCGGCGGAGTGATTTATTCCGATTCGGCCGACAAAGCTGCTCGCTTCATCATGAATTGCAACCAACGCAAAATTCCGCTCGTGTTTTTACAGGATGTAACCGGATTCATGGTTGGTTCCCGTAGTGAACAAGGTGGAATCATCAAAGACGGAGCTAAACTCGTCAGTGCCATGAGCAACTCTGTCGTACCAAAATTTACAGTCGTCATCGGTAACAGTTATGGAGCAGGAAATTATGCCATGTGCGGGAAAGCATACGATCCACGCCTGATTGTCGGCTGGCCAACTGCGCAGATTGCCGTCATGGGTGGTTCACAGGCTGCAAAAGTTTTATTGCAAATACAGGTGAGTGCGCTTAAATCAAAAGGAAAAGAAATCAAGAAAGAAGACGAAGAAGAATTGCTGAAAAAAATTACAGACCGTTATGTTTCTCAAACCTCCCCCTACTACGCTGCATCACGACTTTGGATTGATGCCATTATAGATCCGCTCGAAACACGCAAGTGGATTTCGATGGGAATTGAAGCGGCGAATCATGCACCGATTACGAAGGAATATAATGTCGGGGTGATTCAGACTTAGTTTAATTACGAATGACTAATTACGAATGACGAATAATAATTTTCAATTTTTAAATTACAAATAGTAATACCTATCCGACTACACAACTCGAAACGCGCATGTCACTCATCGAAAAAATAAACAAAGTCAAAGAATTTCACGAAGTGTTTAAGCTTGACTTTAATGAAACACCAACGGCAAACATAGACAATCGAATTGTTGAACTCCGTCATCGTTTGATGCAGGAAGAAAACGATGAGTATCTCGAAGCCTGTAAGAACAATGATCTGACACTTATTGCTGATGCATTGGGTGATAAGATGTATATACTTTTTGGAACCATAATCGCACACGGACTGCAATATAAAATCGAAGAAATTTTTGATGAAATTCATCGCAGCAACATGAGTAAGCTTGATGATAATGGTCAGCCGATTTATCGTGAAGACGGAAAAATTTTAAAGAGTACTAATTACTTTTTACCGGATATTAAGAAGTATCTTGAACAGCCGGTGAATATTGATACGAAATAAATTAGAAAAGATCAGGTTTTGTGATCTTAGTTTTAAATCCTAAGTCAATGCATAATAGTGTCCCCGGGGGCATTGCCGTCAGGTTAAGAAATTGTATTATGTTGAAAAATGTTACAGTATAATTTTTCGAAATGACTTTTCCGAAGACAGATCTGCGATAATCTGCGTACAACAATTGATTTTTTTTAATGATAATTTACTTGCTTTTGTTTCGACGAGTATTCGCATTAGAATATCTGCGTTATCTGAGGGAATATAATTAGCATTGTTTCCCGTAGATTGCGCAGATTTATACATTTGGACAAATTGCCGAGTTTTCATTTTGCAGTTTTTCACAGATCATGTCATCAAAATATCAATACTTTTGATTTCCTTGTGAACACTAAACGCAGCCCAACGTATAAACCTGGCAAATCAATCCCCAATCTTAACGAACTTTACATTAGTTTTTTTATTCCCTTCGAATAAAGTAAATACGTAGAATCCGTCTTCCAGATTTTTAATGTCTATCATTTCCTCGGACAATACTCCATCAGAAAC
>CAZAON010000475.1:0-15765 GCA_964486655.1 uncultured Flavobacteriales bacterium | reverse complement strand
GGCTGCTCCAACCGTGCCCGGAATAAGAGAAAGATTTTCAAGTCCGGGAAAGTTTCGCTGAATGGTGTATTGGACAAGATCATTCCATACCACACCGGCACCTGATTTCACAAATACTGTATCACTATCCTCCTGAATTATATCGATTCCCGAGATGGTGTTATGGATGATTAATCCGTCGAAATCTTTCTTAAAGAGTACATTACTACCGCCACCGATGATCATCTTCCGAACATTTCTGAAGCGGTTATCGGAGGTAATTGACTGTAATTCACTAATGTCACCGGCGTTGACATACCATTTGCAATAAACGTCCAGTCCGAACGTATTTAATCCCTTTAATGATTGATTTTCCACTATTTTCATAGATAGGGCTAATGTAATTATGGATTATGCAACAGTGCATATTCTCTCTCCAAACTTTTACACTTTTTACTCACACGGTAAAACAGAATGTTCACCAAGACAGGGTGCTTTAAGGCTGAATTGAATTGTTATGGCCTTTCTCCTGTTTTATATTCGCAATATCTCATGGTTAGTTTTTGGTTAAACAACATGGAGGTGTTTATTCGAGTTAGGCAGCGGCAGGGAGAGCCGCTGTCTTTTTTTTTACTGCCACTGCCACTAAACTCGACACTTTATTACTGCCACTAACCTTTTTTATGTGAGAGTGAGTCGTTAGTGAGATGTGCAGTGTCGGTGTCAGTTCCAGTGTCAGTTCCTATTTCAAAAACTCAAGGTGTATCAGAAATCACTCGATATTAATGTTGCTTTAAATGATTCAATAATTAAAGACAACATCGCAGGAAGACTTGTTAATGATCAGCTTCCTAGGGCTTCACTCAGTATTTCTTTAAATATTGCTAAGGGAACCAGCCGTTATTCTAAACCTGAGAGAAAACATTTTTATTCAATTTCCCGAGGCTCACTCTTTGAGTCTATTGCTATTTTAGATATTCTCGAACGAAACAAGATATTAGACAAACCTACTTATCTCAATCTTGCAATTATAGGAGAAGAAATTTCCAAAATGCTGTTCGCACTTGAATCTTTATTAAAATAATATATACTTATTATTCTATCGTTACTCTTAATTATACTTGTAACTATTCAATTCATTCTTCCCAATTCTTTCTTACCTTCGCCTCAGAATTTATCCTATGACACTTATAGATATCATCCGTTCCGATTTCAATGAAGCGAAAAACACATTGAATTATTTTTTGGCCGATGAAAATAATCTGAATTCAATTTCAAAAGCCGCGCAGTTGATGATCGACTCATTGAAGTCAGGGGGAAAGATTATCTCCTGTGGAAATGGCGGGAGTATGTGTGACGCCATGCATTTTGCTGAAGAGTTAACCGGACGATTCCGCGATAATCGCAAACCCATTGCCGCATTATCAATCAGTGATCCATCACATATCAGTTGCGTTTCAAACGACTACGGATATGATTTTGTTTTCTCCAGGTACGTCGAGGCGATCGGTAAGAGTGGTGATGTTTTACTGGCGATTAGTACGAGCGGTAATTCGAAAAATGTAATTGCGGCAATAGAGTCAGCGAAGAAAAATGGAATGAAAGTAGTCGGACTAACCGGGAAAGACGGTGGTCGAATGGCTGCAATGTGTGACGTTGAAATACGTGCTCCGAAAAGTGAGTTTGCAGACAGGGCGCAGGAAATACATATTAAGGTGATTCACTCATTGATACATGCGATTGAAAGCGGTTTGTAGATTACAAATTAGTTGTGCTGAGCGTAGTTGAATTACAAATTACAAATTACAAATTACGAGGGCCTTGCCTAAAATTAAGAGCTTGATTCAAGCTGACTCTGAATCAAAAGTCAAAAGTTCACAACAACGCCCCCGTAATTTGTAATTTGTAATTTGTAATTTTTAACTTATCCCAATATGGTTTTTATTTCCTCCCTCCATATAAGTATAACAACTCCGAGTATCGCAATGAAAAGTCCCGCTACGGACTGAATCGTAATTTTATCTTTCAGGAAAATTGCGGAAAGTAAGAATGCGAATGCGGGCACAAGTGAGAAAATGGTTTGTGCAACGGAAGGGTCGAGGAGAGCGATAGTATAAAGAGAAAGGCTTACGCCCAGGGTCGGACCGAAAATTGTTCCGGCAACTGCAAAACGCAGATTGTTGTTTTTGTTTTCAAAGATGGGCGAAAAAATTTCTTTTAATTTTCCTCTGAACATCCAGAACAAAACGAGCGAACCTCCGGCGGCTGACAGACGAATGAAGTTTGCCGGAACAGGAGCGAGGGGGAATTCCGTTCCCTGCACCATGAGCCCTTTCTTCGCCAGCACCAATCCCGCACCCTGGCAAAGTGCCGCTAGTATTCCCGTAATGATTCCATATGCAATCGTTCCATGACCGAGATCGGGAATTTTTTCTCTTTCCTTCCGGCCAAAGCTTACAAAGTTTACTCCGAATATGGTCAGCGCAATTCCGAAAATTCCGATTGCCGAAATATGTTCATCGATCAGCAATGATCCAACGAGTAAAGCTGCTGCAGGAGCGAATGTCGTTAGCACACTTCCCGTTCTCGCTCCGAGTATCTTAAACATTTCGAATGCGAAGTAATCACCGATTGTAAGTCCGACCACACCCGACAAACCCAGCCATAACCAGGCTGAAGAATAATTGGAAGAAAAGATTGCCGCAAATTCATTCGTATAAAAAACGGAAGCAATAATTGCGATAAAAACCATCGCCAGTAATAACCTGAACTGGTTTAACGAATTTGTTCCAATTCTTCGCGCTGCTTCGGTAAAAGGGAAAATTCCGATTGCCCAGGATAATGTTGTAAGTAATGCGAATAAAATTCCCATATGCGGATTAATTCCGTTCCCCGAATATTGCCGAACCGATTCTTATCATCGTACTTCCTTCTTCAAGTGCCATCCTGTAATCTGATGTCATTCCCATCGAAAGCTGATCAAAGGAGGGTGATTTAAATTGCTCAAAAAGTTTACGCAGAGATCTGAATTCTTCGCGGATTAAAGAATTGTCCTCTGTCATTGTCGCCATTCCCATCAGTCCCCGTATCGTCACATTCGGAAAATTATTCAATGCACCTGATTGAAAATGATTTTGAATATCAACTATGGAAAACCCTGACTTGCTTTCTTCCTTTGCAATGTGAACTTCCAAAAGACAGTCTGTTTTGCGGTTCAAATCCCTGGATTGCTTGTCGACCTCCTTCATTAGTTTTAAGCTGTCAATACTTTGTATCATTGACACAAGCGGAATGATCTGTTTTACTTTATTGGTCTGGAGGTGCCCGATGAAATGCCACTGAGCTTCCTGAATTTCTTTCTGTTTTTGAACAAGCTCCTGAACATAATTCTCGCCGAATTTTTTCTGTCCGGCATCCATTAAAGTACGAATATCTTCAACGGATTTCTTTTTACTGACTGCAATTATCTCCGCACCATATTTTCCGGCTTCTTCTTTTATCCGATGATAATTTTCCAGATTGATCATATTAACTGAGAGTGTGTAACACAAGTCCGCTTCTGAGCTTCGGTTCAAACCAGGTCACCTTCGGTGGCATGGTCATTCCTTTGTCTGCTATATCAGTCAGTTGTTTCATCGAAACCGGATACATGGAAAATGCAACTTTCATCTCGCCGCTGTTCACTCTTTTTTCCAGTTCGCCAAGTCCACGCAAACCACCGACGAATTCAATTCTCTTATCAGTACGGAGGTCTTTAATATTAAGAATCGGTTCAAGTATCTGGTTCGATAAAATGGTCACATCTAAAACGCCAATCGGATCGTGATCGTTGAATGTGCCTTCTTTCGCGATCAGCTGGTACCATTCATTATTCAGGTACATTCCGAATTCATGCAAAGCCTTTGGGCGGTAAGCAGTCTTTCCTTTCGGCTCAACATGAAAATTAACACGCAGCTTGTCAATGAACTGTTCAATGGTAAGTCCGTTCAGATCTTTCACCACACGGTTATAATCCATAATGGCAAGTTGATTATCAGGAAAGTGAACAGCGAGGAAATAATTGTATTCCTCATTCCCTTTGTGGTTTGGATTTTTCTCGCGCAACTCCCGGCCTACTAAAGCGGCTGCAGCGGTGCGATGATGTCCGTCTGCTACATAGGTTGCCGGCAGTTTTGCGAATAATTCCGTTATACGCTTGTTGATGTTCGCATCTTTGCTGACCCAGAATGTATGCCCGATTCCGTCATCTGTTGTAAAATCATATTCGGGTTGTGCCTTAATGATTTCCGCGACTATCCTGTCAAGGTCTGCATTCGCATGATAAGCGAAGAAAACAGGTTCGTAATTCAGGTTGCTGTAACGAATGTGATTTTTTCTGTCTTCTTCTTTATCCGGACGGGTTAGCTCATGTTTCTTGATCACATCATTGAAGTAATCATCAATCGAAGCACAGCCTACGATACCATACTGGCGGCGGCCGTTCATCGTTTGGGCATAGATGTAATAATATTCGGCTTCATCGGTAAAGAAAACGCCGTCTTTCATCATCTGTCTGAAATTCTGAATTCCTTTCTCGTAAATTTCAGGCGCGTAATGATCATGTTCATCAGGGAAATCAATTTCCGGTTTTATAACATGATAAAAGGAAAGAGGATTTCCGATACATTCTTCACGAGCTTCTTTTTCGTTCAGTACATCATAAGGTTTACTTGCTACCTTGCTTACGAATTCTTTTTTCGGACGAATGCCTTTGAATGGTTTTAATATTGCCATCTGTTACTTTAATTTTAAAATATCTTCAATTGCTTCTGTTAATTCTATCAGATCGTCAAGAACCATTTCGCCCATGTGACCGATGCGGAATGTCTTGTCTTTAAGTGCTCCATAGCCGTTGGATAAAACCATATTCTTAGCCTGAAGTTCTTTGTTGAGTTTGGGAATATCGATGTTTCGAGTATTCTCTATGCAGGTAACGGTTAGCGCTTCGAATCCCGGCATCGGAAAAGATTTGAAAAAATTCTCCGCCCAGTTTATTGTGTATTCGGCCATTTCAATATGACGAATGAAACGGTTCTCCAGACCTTCCTTCAAAATCCGGTCGAGCTGAAAATCGAGAGCGAACATGTGAGAGAGGGAAGGAGTGCAGTTGTACTGGTAATTTTTCTTGTCGATGAATTCGCATAATGTAAGCAGATCAAGGTAGAATCCGCGGCGGCCGATTTTCTTCATTCGCTCCTCCGCTTTCGCCGAAACCGAAGCCAATGCCAGTCCGGGAGGCAATGCCAACGCCTTCTGTGACGAACTGATGCACACATCTATTCCGAGCCTGTCCACTTCAACACGAACTCCGCCGAGCGAACTGACGGTGTCCACCATCCATAAAACATTTTTGTATTTTGAAATCACTTCGGCGATTGACTCAATCGGATTCATCACAGCCGTTGAAGTCTCACTGTGCGTGATCGCAACCGTATCGTATTGTCCCGTCTTTAAATATTTATCTACCGTATCGGGCATGATCGGTTCACCGGAAACGGCTTCGAATAGATCTGCATCAATACCGTTCAGCTTCGCCAGTTCATGCCATCTTTTTCCGAATGCTCCTGTCGAAAAAACGATCGCTTTCTTTTGAGTAAGACTGCGAATGGCTCCTTCCATAAGTCCGGTACCCGAAGATGTACTGAGAACAATTTTGTTTTCAGTATACATCAGTTTACGCAGTTTGTCCGAAATGCTTTTTTGTAATGCCGATGCTTCCGGAGTTCGATGCCCCATCATTGGTGTTGCCATTTTCGCAAGCACGTCGGGGTGAACGTTTGTCGGTCCGGGAATGAATAGTTTCATACTTATAAATAAAGCGCGAAACTACTACTTTAAAGGAAAGTGGATTGCCGTTTTTCCCGAATTATTTTTCCTCAGGAGAAACAGGCTTTTGCTCAGTGGGTTGCCATTTGGTGCGGACATCCACATCCTTGTAAAGGAGCCATTTGCCTTTTTTCCATTTAAATGCGTCATAGGTGCCATCCGGACCGGTTATAAGTGCCGGACTGGTTTTATTGGCCGCCAGGTGGTCGAAAACGATGCCTCCGTAATTCTTATCGTAATTCAGTTTCATGGTCGTCTGGGAAGCGAAGGTGAAAATCATCCTGCTTTTAAAAACAGAGCCCGTTTTAAATAATGGGTAGCCGAATTGCGGTTTATTCTTGTTAAAATAAAGTACTTCAATGAGCTTTTGGGTTTCGGCCTCGTTTTTACCCTTCCAGCCAAAGAGGGTGTAATAAGTGGTGCCCGATTTTTCGGTCGATTTAATTGAATAGTAAACGGCACCGAGCCATTTGTTCGGCGATAACTTTTCTGATTCAGGTTTTTGAATGATGGATGTTGAATCGTGCAATGGAATAAGATAGACAGAATCTTTTTCTTTGGCCGAACGGTATTGAATGAATCCGAAGTATTCATATTTACTTCCGTCGTAGTGAGGAACGACCCAGGTGTAAAGCCTGAATTTATCATCGTCAGGAACGATTATCGAAATATTTTTCAGCGTATCGAAATTTCTTGTGAACGAATTTTTCACTTTCAGCAAATTTTCAAAACCTGTAAGAAAAACTTTATTCGATTCGAGACGAACAGAATCGTTTTCGCCTTTCTGAATTTTTGGAATAAGCGATGTAAGTGAATCCAGACTCTGTGACCGGGCGAATTGTGAAAAAAGTAAAAATGAAATTATGAGTCCGAGTATTCGCATTATTCTTTTTTTGAAACAAAGACAATAAGGAACGAAGATCACAAAGATTATTGTTGTTTTGCTTTCAGAGCATATGGTCTAATTACATTACTCAATTAGCCACTAATTTCCTTTCACGATAAATCTTCATTCTTCAATCTTCAATAAAAAAGACCGCAACTCTCTAAACGAATTGCGGTCTTTTTTATTATTTCAGCAATACTATGCAGCATGCATTTTTTCTTTCTTCGCGAGAAGATCTTCTTTCGATTCGCGGTAGTTTGGATCATCTACGCAGCAGTCGACCGGACAAACGGAAGCACATTGAGGTTCATCATGGAAGCCCACACATTCAGTGCATTTATCGTGAACGATATAATAAACATCCATAGCGACAGGAGCCTGAGCAGCGTCTGCGGCTACTTCACTGCCATCTGATTTTTTAAACATGCCTTTGATGCTGGTGCCATCGGAAAATCTCCACTCGGCGCCACCTTCATAAATTGCATTATTAGGACATTCTGGTTCGCATGCACCACAGTTGATGCATTCTTCGGTTATCATGATAGCCATAACGGTACGTTTTCTACTTTTGGATTTTGTTTGTATGCAAAAGTAATTAGAAAAAGAAAATATCAAAATGGCAGTTCATACAGTTTTGAGTCTTCAGGCAAGGATAAAGGCAATAAGCCGGTTGTCGGACATAATTTCGGATAAGCTGAATAACTATGAGGCGGAATTGAAGCCCGTATTTACCGGTGCTTACATTGCTAATCCATGGTTTACAGAACGTTTCGTCAGGCAGGCATTGAGTCAATGGGCTGAGGCTCTGACACAAACAGATACATGGATCGGCAGGTACGGCAATCTTCATCCGCCTAAGTCATTGACTGTGGGTGTGGTGAATGCGGGAAACATTCCGTTCGTCGGCTTACATGACCTGATCTCGATATTGATTTCGGGACATAAATACCAGGGTAAAAACGCGACGGGCGACGGGATATTGCTGCCATTTATAGCCGGACTTATCGTTGAGGCTGAACCGGCTCTTCGCGATCATATCACCTTTGCAGAGCGATTGAGTGGAGTGGATGCCGTAATTGCTACAGGCAGCAATAATTCGGCCCGCTACTTTGAATATTATTTCGGAAAGTATCCAAACATTATCCGGATGAACCGGAATGGAGTCGCTGTTTTAACCGGTGATGAAACGAAGGATGAACTGGTCGCTTTGGGAAAGGATATTTTCACCTATTTCGGATTGGGATGCAGGAATGTGTCAAAGTTATATGTGCCTGAGGGATACAACTTTAATCAGTTTTTCGAGGCTATTTTCGAATACTCATTTGTAAACGAATCATCGAAGTACATGAATAACTTTGATTACAATAATTCGGTTTTACTACTTAAGCAAATACCATTTTTACAGAACGGATTCCTGATTGTAAGAGAGGAAAAACATATTGCTTCATCTATCGCTGTTGTTCATTATGAGAAATATGAATCACCGGCCAGGCTGGAGGAACATCTGGCACAGGAGCGTGAAATGATTCAATGCATTGCCGCGGGACACAGCCTTTATGAACACAATAAGGAATTGAAGAATATCACGGTTCCGTTCGGAAAAACACAGTCACCGGAATTATGGGACTATGCGGATGGAGTTGATACGATAAAATTTCTTTCCGGATTGAATTGATTCGGATTTTAGTAATCCATACCCTTGATCGGGCGGAATAACCGGTTCCAGCGGATCTTGTTGAGGAAGCTGGCATTGGTATCCCAACTCATCCAGATAAATACAGCCTTCCCAACGATATGATCTTCGGGAACGAATCCCCAGAATCTTGAATCGGCTGAATTGTGTCTGTTGTCACCCATCATGAAATAGTAATCCATTTTAAAGGTGTATTCGTTGGATTCTTTTCCGTTGATATAAATCCTGCCGTCTCTTTCTTCAAGTCTGTTTCCTTCGTATTCACCGATTGCTTTACGGTAGTAAGAAATATTTGAGCTGTCAATTTTGATAGTTGCACCTTTTTTCGGTATCCAGAGCGGACCGAAATTATCAATGTTCCAGCCGACTCGCTGGTCAAACGGGAATATGAAATCCTGATACATTCCGCGCGGAACGGTATTGGCTTCAACCTTTTTTACATTTCCGAATGTGCGAAGGTCGGCCGCGTTTTTTTCAGTCAGGTGAAGATTGTATTCAAATGGAGAAATGGCTTCACCGTCGCGAAGTCCGAGTCTTTGTACGGCTTGTTCGCTGAATCCTGTTCCGTCGGTAACTACATGATAAGAGGACTGTGAAAATTCAGGAACGGGAGATTTCTTTCCGTTCAGGTAAATCATCCTGTCACGGAGTTCAATGGTATCGCCGGCAACTCCGGTGCAACGTTTGATATAGTTTTCTTTTTTGTCGACGGGTCTTCCTTCATTTTCGGCCGGCCAGTTGAATACGACACAGTCGCCGTGTTTAATATGTCCGAATCCCGGTAAACGATGATAGCCAACCTTAATCCATTCCAGGTAAGATTTACCTCCGAAAATCGGCATGGTATGATGAGCGAAAGGGAAGGAGAGCGGAGTCATTGGAATTCTTGCGCCATAACTTACTTTGGATACAAAGAGAAAGTCACCGACGAGCAGAGATTTCTCCATTGATCCGGTCGGAATAGTATATGCTTCGATGAAGAATGTACGAATGATGGTTGCGGCGATTACCGCGAAAATGATTGCATCGACCCATTCTCTGAGTGCCGATTTACGCTGGCCGGGCTTAGGTTTCAGAAGGAACCAAACGCCTAAGGTAAAAATGCCGAAAATAATATCCTTAATAAGGTTTCAGTTGATTCTGAATTTTGCCATTGAAGTATTCTAGAGTGCTAAAGTAGAAAGCGAATAGGATTAAGCGGGTTAAAGCTATGTTAATTATAAACACTATAATTTTAATAAATCACTCATGCCGAAGACGCCTTTTTTCCCTTTGATCCATTCCGCGGCGGATAAAGCGCCAAGCGCGAAACCATCGCGGCTTAAAGCTTTATGAATGATTTCTATTTCATCGTTATCGGAAAAGTATTTTACGATATGAGTGCCGATTACGTCTTCTTCACGTGTGGAGAAAATCGGTAATTCGGATTCACTGTCGCCTTTGAGATCGATATTTTCATCGGCTTTGTAATTCACCCAGTCTTTCAAACGATCAACTTCCGCGATGATTTGCTTTGCGAGCGTAATTGCCGTTCCGCTGGGCGAATCAAGTTTCGCGGTATGATGACTTTCATGAATGAATACTTCGTCGTATTGTTGCTGGTTGTTCATGAGTTCGGCCAGCCTTGTATTTATCACATAAAAGAGATTTACGCCGATGGAAAAATTCGAGGTGTAGAAAAATGTTTTCCCGTTTGCCTTGCAGTACTTTTCAAGTTCTTCTTCCTGTTCCATCCATCCCGTTGTACCGCATACGACAGGCACGTTTGCATTGAAGCACATCATGACGTTATTGTATGCCAGTCCGGGTTTGGTAAATTCAATCGCCACATCGGCAGCCGCAAGTTCGGCGGGAGTTACTGATGTGCTGTTTTCACTATTGACTTTTAAAATAATTTCATGACCACGCTTCAGCGCATGACGTTCAATGGCTTTACCCATTTTACCATAACCAATCAGTGCTATCTTCATAATCTTTTATTTAAAGTTTAATACAATATTCAACGACGGTACCGGTTGAAATGTCTGCGTCGCATTGAGGTAAGGGTTAATTCGCAGTGAGAGATTATCGCTTACATCAAAATCCATCAGCTGCGCATCAACATAGGCATCAACAATATTCAGCACATAAAGTACTCCGGCAAAAATATAACAAAGATCTCTGTTTCTCCTATAATAATCCTTCCTGTTTTTCAATTCCTGATCACTGAAATTCGGGTATTGTTCCTCAGCAGTCGAGTTTGTGTCAGATCTCTGTATCAGAGCTTCCTGGTAGTTCTTATACTCCTGATTGTTGATTTTGATGAAATATGCAAGGGTGAGTCCGCCGCCGTAAATAATAGGTACTTTCCAGTACTTTTTATTCATTACCTGTCCAAGTCCGGGAACAATGGCCGACATTAATGCTACTTTATTGGCCCGTTTTTTTGCGGCAACTGTGAGTGAATCATCACCGGAAGCGAAAGATTTATTTGAAATGCCGGTAAGAAAACAAACGAAGATTACGGATAAAAGAATCTTTTTCACCAATGAAGTAAAAGGCCGATTGTTCTTTGTAACATCAGTATTCATAAATCATCAGTAAACATTCCGTTTTTTCCGGATTTAGTAATTGAGTAACTCAAGAATGCGGTTAAGATCTTCGTCATTCTGGAAAGGAATCGAAATTTTTCCGGTTCCGTTTTTCGCCCGTTGTAATTTTATTCTGGAGCCAAAATGACTTGATAAAATATTCTGAATTTTTGTGTACTCGAAGGATAGCTGATTGGAATCCGCTTTCTTTTTATTGACCGGAGATTTATTACCGGATTCCCTTGCGATAGACTCAGCTTCACGCACGCTTAACTGTTTGTCAACGATTTCACGGAACATGTGCAATTGTTTCGCTGTGTCTTCGATTCCGGTCAGCGCCCTCGCATGCCCCATGGTGATGGTCCCGTTGCGAATGGCAGTCTGGATTTCAGGAGGCAGTTTTAAAAGGCGTAAAAAATTGGTAATCGTAGTTCTGTTTTTGCCGACTCTTTCGCTGAGCATTTCCTGTGTCAAAGCACATTCATCAATCAGTCGTTTATAGCTTAAGGCAACTTCCAGTGCATTCAGATCGTGCCTTTGAATATTTTCTATCAAAGCCAGCTCAAGCATTCCCTGATCGTTGGCAACCCTGATGTAGGCAGGAATACTGCTTAATCCTGCCCGTTGTGATGCCTTGAATCTTCTTTCGCCGGAAATGATCTGGTATTTATCATAGCCGAGTTTACGAACGGTAATAGGCTGAATGATTCCCTGTTCCTTGATGGAATCCGTAAGTTCTTTTAACGCTTCCTCGTCGAAGTCGGTGCGGGGCTGAAATGGATTTGGCTCAATTTGGCTGAGCAATATGTGTGCGATAGATCCAACGACTCCGTCACCACCTGCTTTTGAAGTAACATCTGTGTCTGCACTTTCTAACAAGGCGCTAAGTCCTTTTCCAAGAGCGCTTCTTTTATTGCTCATCTGTTACCGCTATTTTTTTATCCGACTCTTTAATCTTTGTCAGATTGTTTTTCTGTAATATTTCACGCGCGAGGTTGAGGTAATTGATGGAACCTTTACTGCTTGCATCGTGCATGATAATCGTTTGACCGAAACTCGGAGCCTCACCCAGTTTGGTATTTCTCTGAATAATCGTGTCAAATACCATTTGCTGAAAGTGTGTTTTCACCTCTTCGACGACCTGATTGGATAAACGTAAACGGCTGTCATACATTGTAAGGAGGATGCCTTCAATTTCAAGTTCCGGATTCAGACGGCTCTGAACGATCTTAATCGTATTAAGCAATTTGCCTAATCCTTCGAGGGCGAAGTATTCGCACTGAACGGGAACGATTACTGAATCGGCTGCGGTCAATGCATTGATGGTAACAAGTCCGAGAGAAGGTGAACAGTCAATGATAATGAAATCGTATTTCGTTTTTATTTTCTGCAGTACGTCGCGCATTTTTCTCTCGCGATTCGGCAGGTGAATCATTTCGATTTCCGCACCGACCAGATCGATGTGAGAGGGCAGGAGGAAGAGGTTTGGTGTTTCTGTCTGAAGAATTATATCATCAGGATCAGCCTCGTTGATGATACATTCGTAAATGCTTGATTTGATCGTACGCGGATCAAAGCCGACTCCCGAAGTGGCATTAGCCTGCGGATCGCTGTCGATCAACAGTGTTTTATATTCGAGTACGGCCAGACTGGCGGCAAGGTTCATTGCTGTTGTTGTCTTGCCGACTCCGCCTTTTTGATTTGCGATTGCTATTATTTTTCCCATGGTGATTGATGTTAGAAGTCTCTCACTTCTCCGATTTTCATTAGTATTAATTCTTTCCCTGCTCTGTCAAACTTATGTTTTGCTTCGCGATGATCAATTGTAATCTGATCATTTGAATCGAAATGCATTCCGATAATTTTATCGCATCTGATGAAGTCTGAAGCGATAACGGCATTATCTACTCCCATCGTGTAATTATTACCGACAGGCAGAAAGGAGAAATCCATTTTCTTGAAATCCCCGATCAGTTTCATGTCATAATGCAGAGCCGTATCTCCCGCATAATAGAAGTTCTTTTCGGGAGCTTCTATTAAAAATCCCATTGCATTACCTCCATAGGTTCCGTCGGGCATACTGCTCGAATGAACAGCATTTACACACTTAACCTTTCCGAATTCAAAAATCCAGTGACCTCCGATATTCATCGGGTGAGTTTTTTTGATTCCGTTTTTATGTAACCAATTACTTATTTCAAAATTGGTTATTACCAGAGCACCGGTTTGATTTGCAAGTGCTACCAGGTCAAGCGTATGGTCGTAATGCCCGTGGCTGACCAGAATGTAGTCCGCTTCTATGGACTTAATGTCTATTGACTTAGCTAATGGATTTCCCGAAATAAATGGGTCAAAAAGCAATTTTTTACCATTTACAACTATATGGAAGCAGGAATGCCCTAAATATGTTATCTGCATAATATCTGACAAAATGCAAAAATAACAGTTTTATCAGCGGGAAGTGGCTGAAAGTTACCAACAAATTTAACCCAGGTTAAGGCTGATAAACTGGCCGGGATACACGTAAAATCCGCTTATTTTCCCAGGTCGTCGAAGTCCAGGTTGCTGTATGAACTGCCGCCTGTCTCTTCTCCGTTTGAACGGGAACCTTCAGATGCCGGTGCATCCAATGGTTTCAATGTAGCTACATGATCTATAGCCTCATTTAATCCATCGAGGAATTTCTGAAAATCTTCCCTGTAAAGAAAAATTTTATGTTTTTCGAAATAGGGATTTCCATCATCACCAATGCGCTTCTTGCTCTCTGTAATTGTCAAATAAAAATCCTGTGCCTTTGTGCTCTTGACATCAAAAAAGTAAGTGCGTTTCCCTGCTCTCACAGATTTAGAAAACACCTCTTCACGTTGGTTATGGTTGGATGACATAAATTAAAAAAAATGTTAATGCTCGTTGTTTACAAAAATAGATAAAATATTCAACTTCCAAGAAAACGACAAAAATTTGAGTAAATCATTTTCGGAATACGGGAAAACACCTTAGATGTTAATTTATATCATTATGCAAATGAGCATGTTATGATGAAGCAGAGTTTAGCGTGAATTTTTGTTTCAGATAATTTCCGGTGTATGAATCCGCACAGTTTACCAGGTCGTCGGGCGAGCCTTCGAATATCAGCCGACCGCCGTTTTCTCCGCCTTCTGGCCCCAGGTCAATGGCCCAGTCGGCGCACTTGATCACATCCGAATTATGCTCAATTATCAAGACACTATTTCCCTGTTCAATTAACATGTCAAAAGCCTTCAACAATTTTTTTACATCATGAAAGTGTAATCCTGTAGTCGGCTCATCAAAAATGAAAAGGGTATGGTCATGTGCATTGCCTTTCGATAAGAACGAAGCAAGTTTTACACGTTGCGCTTCTCCGCCGCTTAATGTACTCGAGGACTGACCCAGGCCTATATAACCTAATCCCACATCTGCCAGTGGCTTCAACTTGGCGGCAATCTTATGATCGGGTCCGGATGATTTGGTTGAACCGCGAAAGAATTCAATGGCCTCGTCTGTTGTCATCGCAAGTATGTCGGCAATATTCTTTCCCCGGTATTCCACGTCGAGAATTTCCTGCTTGAATCTTTTTCCGTTGCAGCTTTCACATAACAAATGAATATCTGCCATGAACTGCATCTCGATTGTTACTTCGCCTTCTCCTTCACAAACTTCGCAGCGACCGCCTTCAACATTAAAAGAAAAATGAGAAGGCTTGTATTTTCTCGATCTTGACAATGGCAAATCGGCAAATAACGTTCTGATCTCATCGTATGCTTTTACATAGGTAACCGGATTCGAACGCGATGATTTGCCGATCGGATTCTGATCAACAAATTCAACTGCCGTAAGTTTGTTATAGTCGCCACTAATTTTGTCGAACGATCCGGTTTGTTCCCCGAATCCGCCGAACATTTTTTTAAGCGCGGGATAAATTATTTTTTTGACGAGTGATGTTTTGCCGCTGCCGCTGACACCGGTCACGACAGTCATTACTCCGAGCGGAATTTTCACGCTCACATTTTTTAAATTGTTTTCGCGCGCTCCTTCAAATTTTATGATGCCCGAATTTACTCTTCTCCGGTACGGAAGACTTATTTGTTCCTTCCCGCTAAGATATTTTCCCGTATAGCTTTTCTCGTCGTTCAGAATTTCTTCGAACGATCCCTGGAAAATAAGATGTCCTCCGTTAACGCCGGCTTCCGGACCAATATCAATCAGTTCGTCGGCAGCCTGCATTATTTCCTCGTCATGCTCGACAACAATTAATGTATTGCCCACATCACGCAATGATTTTAAAACGGTAATCAATCTCTTTGTATCGCGAGGATGCAGTCCGATACTCGGCTCATCCAGAATGTACATCGATCCGACCAGACTGCTTCCCAAAGAAGTTGCCAGGTTTATTCTCTGCGATTCACCACCCGAAAGTGTATTTGACAGGCGGTTCAGTGTAAGATAACCGAGACCTACATCAGTCAGAAACCCAAGGCGGTTTGTAATCTCCAACAGTATTCTTTTGGCAACTTCAAGATCGTGAGCCGACAATTTTAGGTTTTTAAAAAACTTCAGTGAATCAGCAACAGGCATCAGAACAACGTCGGTAATGGACAATGATCCAACTTTAACATAGTTTGCATCGCTTCTCAATCTTGTTCCCCGGCATTCGGGACAAACCGTGCGGCCGCGGTAGCGGGAAAGCATGACCCGGTATTGAATCTTGTATGACTGTGTTTCTACCCATGCGAAGAAATTATTGATTCCTT
>CAZAON010000474.1:0-7762 GCA_964486655.1 uncultured Flavobacteriales bacterium | reverse complement strand
GTATTTCCTCCACCTGTCTGTGTAATTGTATCCCATACACCAACAACTAGCGATGAATATTTGGGGATATGAAACTGATCATCATAAACACGGACAAAACTATTCCAGGCGCTCTTGCCTCCATAAAAAGGCTTTACCATTTTCTGAAAGGCATTAGACGTTGTAATGGTTCGTCTCCCCGAAGCAAGCACAACTACATCCCCGCTACTAGTTACCTTTATATTATTTTTGGCAATTCGTGTTGTATTAACATCGGGCCAGCCTGTATTGGGATCCGGCCATCCGTCAAGATTAGGATCGGCATGAGGTGTACCTAGTCCACCGGTTCCCTCTGCCAGTTCAGCCAAGTAAGTTGAATTTGCCAAAGACCCATCGCTTAACATCAATTTTCCCAACCAGGATTCATGGATATTTCCGTTTGTACCTGTAAACTGATTCTGAAATCCATAAGCATTTGCATTAGCCGCAATGGTATTACCTTCCCAGAAGTTTTCCGTATTGTTTCCATGAGTTCTGGCACCAACAACTAATTTATAATTCTTGTAATCAATAGCCAGGGCATCTACGTACTGGTCAGGAATAGAACCGACAGTATCTCCGACCGGAGTTATTTCATGATATAACCTGCTCCACCAAAGCATACTGCCCGAATCATCAAAGGCAATTACCGCAGGTTCAAGATCAGGTGTGGGGGCCGGATTGTAGTATGACTTAAAATTCATTCCTACATAAACATGATTATCGCGTCTGTCGATACATATACAACTACCACCCCAAACCGGACTTCCGGCCGCATATGAATATCCGTTATAACCGGGTCCTGTAGCCGTGGGATTAGCCGGATCACATGGAGAATCAAATAAAAAATCGGCCGGCCACTTACCCTTTTTCATTCCTCCGTTTCCATCAGGAGAAGTTGTATTAAAATCTGTTGTTGTCCATGAGCGCAACTCGCAACGACCTGTAATTTTCAATACTATGCCGCTATAATTTATTGAGTCAATTCCGCCTGTCGGATTAGCTGAAGCAGGAGTTCCTTTCCATTCACTTCCGTTGTGTAGCCAATGTGTACGCCAGTTTTCAACCACCCTGCGTTGCCCGTTCTGGTTCAGGCAATATATGGCACTCCAATCGTAACCATGAGACTCGCCGCTGATATAGTAAACTCTTCCATCACCGGTTACATCCCATGGGTGATAATCCTTTAGACTGTATTTTGCCCAAACAGCATGCACCCAATCAAGTGAAGTTGGCAATCCGTTTAAAAAGTTATGGTTTAGTTTTGCAATAATATATCCACCATTATTTACATCACTATCAGATGTATTACAGCTAACGTAAAGATCACCTGTTTCAGTATAGGGAAGTGAATTTGTTTTAATAAAACGAATATCTTCAACAGCACCTTGCGGAAAATGAACTACATGTAAAATAGTCTGCAAATCATTCGAAATATGAAGTAATATTCCAAAGCGATTTGTTCCAAGTGAATTTGGAATAACAGCTGAGTAAACCAATTCCACTTTAGGAGCAGAACCCGTCCAGGTTAAATCATCAGCATACCCGGTAACAAGAAATGTTCCATCAGAAATTTGCATTACATCGTAAAAAGTTTCCCTGCCGCTATTGCCGGCATATGTCAGAATATTATTCTGAGCTTTAAGCTGAATAGTAAAACAAAAAAATAATAAACCAATTATCAGCTTAGACATTGTTTGTATTAAAATTGTCAGGGATATTATGCCTGAAGTATACATATCCCGTTGCGACTAACTACTCCAAAGATAATAATTCCTAAAAAATATCACTTGTAGATTTATTACCAAGTTGCTCGGCAATTCCAATGAGTATACCCTCTACACCGCGTATATAACAGAGTCTGTAAACATCACCAAACTGAACGACTTCGCCAATGACCTTCGCATCATATTTTGCAATTCTGGGCAATAACTCGTCAATATTATCAACCCGGAACATTATTCGCAGGTAACCAAGTGAATTGACGGGAGCAGTCCGGTGATCTGATATCGTTTGAGGGTAGAGAAACCGTGAAAGCTCTATCCGGCTATGTCCGTCAGGTGTTACCATCATGGCAATTTCTACTGACTGATTTCCCAATCCGGTCACACGTCCCGCCCATTCTCCTTCAACGATCATCCGGCCCTCGAGAATTAATCCGATCTCCGAGAAAAATGAAATAGCATTATCGAGCGACTCGACAACGATGCCAACATTATGCATTTCCATTAAGTTACTTCTTGCCATAAATAAAAATTATTACTAATCTGGATAACTATGAATCAAATTTTGAACTATCCCATTCAACTCCATCCGGAAAAAGTTCCGCTCTCCTGTGTTTCATTTCCGCAGCGATTAATGCACTGCTTCCACCCTGCTCTTCCAGTTTAGAAATAATATTGAGATAACTTTGCTCATCCCTGTTCTGGCTGAGTTTAAAAACATTTTCCAGCTTATCCGCTTTGATTTCAAAACCGACAATGGCAGGCATCATTTTGCTTAAAAAACTGTCGGGAAGATTATCATAGAAAGTGAGCGACCGGGTATTCCCTTTCTCGAATTTCAAAGTTAATTTTCGCATAAACTCAATCAGTAACTCATTTGTCATAAAGTTAACCTGACCGGCCACATGAACGCTCATGTAATTCCAGGTGGATCCAATTTGCGGATTGCTGTACCAGGAGGCACTGACATAACAACTGGGTCCGGTAAACACCAGCAAAGCATTGGGATTTTCCATGAAAGCCTTATGATGGTCAGTATTTCGCATGATATGGCCCTGCAGATATAGTTCTCCGCCCCTTTCCACAAGCAAGACAGGAATCTGTGTTGCGACCTGGAGGCCCGACAAGAAGCTTCCGGTCATAAAAGCGAAAGGATTTTCTTCTATGAATTTCAGAATTTGCTTTTTGTCTTTCTCTTTAAAATATGAAAAATTATACATGGTATTTTCAATCTTTCTTTTTAGCAATTACAATTTTATGGATTTCTTTATGTGATTCCGAACGTTCGTAAACAATTTCGAATATTTTAATTATATCAAATTTACCGGCAACGAGATAATCTTGTATTTCATTTATGGAATGATAATAAAAATATATCCTGTCACCATTGCTACCAATCCTGTAGCCCGAATTCCCGGAATCGCCTTCTTCAAAACTAATATACAATAACCCGTTTCTATCCAGTTTATTTGCGCAATCGAAAATTAATTTTTTCGCATCCGGAGGAGCTAAATATGGAATACAAAAGCCGCATATTATCCCATCAAATTTTGCATCTATTTTTTCAATCTGCCTGCAATCCATCACGGCAAAACTTGCGGCCGGACTATTCTGTCTGGCAATTTCAACCATATTCGGAGCAACGTCGATCGCAAATAAATCGAAATCAGGTCGCCGGGAAAGCAGGTATTTTGTAATATTCCCCGGTCCGCAACCAATTTCAAACAGCTTTGCCTTTTCCTTTTGTATGGAGTCACAAATAAAATCATATGTCTCATTATACAGGTCCAAGTCCATAAACTTATCGCGGTATAATGATGCGACCTTATTCCAGGTTTCAAACGTTTCTTTGTACTTGTCCACAGTCGCTAAATTTATGTATTTTCTTTTGACTATTCATTCATTAAACTCAATTGCTCAACATTCTGAATACTCCAAATTGAATGTAGCAAACCCCCAACTTCCTTAGAGGAAAATATTAGCCGCAATACAAAACGCTTTTGCAACCAATCTATGAAAGGCGACTAGTCATTTTACATTCGAAAAAACCTAATCGCTTAGTTCGCTTTATTTTTCCCGGCGGTCATTAATCCAAACATCATAACCAAAGCGGACAGAATAATTGTTTGAATGATGAGTGAGTTATTTACGAGTGGAATACGTTGTTCCGGATGAATAGCCAGGAAAAGTAAAATTGTAATTAACCCTCTGGGTGCAACAAATAATAAGGGGGATGAAGGAAATCTTGAAATTTTCAGCGCGATCCATCTTATTAATAAAATAGATAGAACAATCCCAAACGTCCATGGAATTGTATCCGGATTTAGAATTTCCCTGGCATCCATTAAATAACCAAATAAAAGAAAAAACAGGGCCCGAATGAGGAATGCGGCCTCCGCTGTTATCTCTCTGAACTTCTTTACCTCCTTGTCTAATTTTTCCGGTCTTAGTTTCTCTACCCAGTTAAACCGTTTTAATTCATCCAGATTGCCGAGGAATAAGCCAAAAACAAGAATGAAAATTAAACCGGGTAAATGATACACTTTTGAAACCGCATAAATAAGTATGACTATCAGAATAATTGGCGTGAATGTGACGTGATGCCTGATACGACTTAATAAAAACGAAAGACCCAAAACCGCAACAAATGATATGACTATTATCAGAAAAAATTGTAAAGCAAAATGTCCAAACGACTCCGCGTTAATAATCTGATTGAGCGCGAAAAAATTGAAGAACAGCACACCGAAAATATCCGACAAACTGCTTTCGTAAATAATGAACTCTCTGTTAATCATAGAAAGGCTTCTGACACTTGGGATAGCGATTGCACTACTTATTACACAAAACGGAATTGCATTGACAAGAGCCATTTTAAACGGAACTTGCCCGAAGTATTGAAAGGCACATGCAAAAATAAATGCAAGAGCGATCATCGGTATAAGCGCGTTGAGCGATGATTTCTTAATTACCGACAGCTTGGAACTATTTATTTCCAGTTCTAATGAACCTTCCAGTACGATTAAGATTAAACCGATAGTTCCCAAAACCGGCAAAAGCGGATTGAGGTCAGGAACATGAATATTGAACAAAACAACTGTTTGTTTAACTACCCATCCCAACAGAACTAAAAGTATTACCGATGGGATTTTTGTAAGAGCCGAACTGATGTCAAAAACATATGCCAGAAGCAGTAGTACGCAAATTGTAATAATGATAGTTGTGGTCATACGTTATTTAGCAATAGTTAATAGTTCAGAAAAACTCGGCTCGTGAATTACAATGTCGGCATGATGGTTTACCAATTCGTCTTTGGAGCAGAAAGCTATTCCAAGTCCAGCTTCCTTTATCATGCAAAGGTCGTTCATGCCGTCGCCGATAGTAATAGTGTTCTCCCGCTTGATTTGGTATTTAGACAGAACATTGAGCATTGCATTTGTCTTACAAAGAGCATGTTTACAAATGCTTTCCGGAAAGCTGAAAAGAAAGGATGGAATTTTTACTTCACCGGTACAAATACTTTTAGAGAATTCCAATTCATTGGATAGCGAAAAATCCATTCCCAGTTTATTTTTTATATGATTGGTGACGCAATCGTAACTGTCAGAAATTATTCCCACGATGTAACCCCGCTTCTTAAGTTCCGCAACAACTTCTTTTGTGCCGTCAATAACCGGAATATTATCAGCGATTCCAATAAGATCGCTTATAGCTTTACCCTTGAGTAACGTGGCTATTCTTTTGGTCAGAATGATAGCATCCGATTCAGATGAACGAATGTTCATCAATTCCGATTTGAAACCGAAATGGTCGGCACAGCTATCAATAAATCTACCTTTCAAAAGTGTGTTATCCATGTCAAACACAATTAACTTGTCAAGAGTGTTTAATTGGCTTTCTAAGGCAAATTCCATTTGAGAGCGGATTTCATTTAAGACTCCAAGCTCTTCAAAATTGTAATGAGGGTTTTTAGAAGACGCTGCTTTTGTAATAATTGTCTGGGCTACTTCCTTGCTCATTTTTCCGAGCGCATGCCAGGGTTTGCTTTTGTTTTCAAGATAGCCGATTTCAATTTCCCGCATCCGTGCATTCATCAGGTGCATGTCTATGAGTATGCCAATATCCACACCGTAATCGTCCTTGAAATTTAATTGCAGGAAGAGCGACTTTTTACCGGCAATCATACCGCTTAAGGGCTGACTAAACCGGAGTAATTCAGGAAAGAATATACTAAGAAGAGGCTTAGCCACAAGTTCTGTTACCCTGCCGGCATTTCGATTAAACGAAGATTTTACAAAATCCACCTCTCCTTGCAAGATAGGGTCGGTCAATAATTTAATGGTATAGTGCGGATAAGGGTTAATATCGCCGTCAAGGAACGCTATTATGTCATTGGTGGCACATAATATACCATCTTTCATGGACGCTCCTTTCCCCAATTTGGTACTGGTGATAACCTTTGCCCCGCATTCCTGCGCTATAGAAACCGTTTTATCAAGTGATTTGTCATCTACCACAATGACCTCAGTAACATGCGGCTGATTTTTCGCAAAGTTCACAACACTGCCAATGTTCTCTTCTTCGTTAAGTGTCGGAATAATTACTGTTATCATGCGCCTCTTTTGTAATTGCTAAAGATAACATTTTGAGTCATCATGACGCAATTAAAAACGGCATTCACTATAGACACTAATACAAATGAAAACCGGAAGTATAACTTACCGGCTTCGACAGCGATAATTATTGCTTATGAATACTTATCTTCTTCAGTCCGACTTGCACATTGTTTTTGTACAATGCACAAATATATATTCCTTCGGGCAGGCTATTAATATCATAGCTGCCAGAATTTGAGTTTACCGGAAAATCCGCTATGTTTTCTCCAACTAAATTGAATAAGGAAAGTTTCATTTTGGAGTTTGCATCATATGACTCATCCAGAACTACATTAAGTCTGTCGTCTGATTGGAAAACCTTAAAATTGTTGTCACTTTTAATATTATTTATGCCAACAGATTGTGCCGTACAATAACTTACCGAACCATTCCAGATATGGGGTGTTGAATAAGGCACTCCAAATTCCTGATACACGCTGCGAGCAACGGTAATTTTAATATTCGAATCATATGAATAGATTGTTCCCCATGGAGTCGCTGTAGGAGTTAAATAGACAAACGAAAGTTGCGGGCACTCTAAATAAAATGCGATCGTATCTCCGGCTGCCATGTTTATGTTGAAATTTATTGGAACTACCGTAGGTATATCAGTACTGGTTAAAGTATTATTTGATAATACATTTGCAGAGTCAATCAACGTCCAGGCGGAAGACTGTTGCTCATAACCGATAAAGGAACCAAGACGATAGAATATTTTAAGCTTCGCGGTTCCATCGTTGAGATTAGCCGCTAAGTGCGTTAAGGTAACACTTGAATCCGCTATCACATTAAACATAATACCATTTTTCACATCACCGGTACTATTGTAAACAGTATTTAAGCTATCGCAATTTCTTGTAAAGGCATAACTATGATTTTCAGTCGTGATAATAAATGTAATGGATGTTAACAAAGTAAGTAATTTTAACTTCATGATTAGTTGTTTAAGGTTTGAGCAAAAATACGAATTTTCGCTTTAAACTAAGTTGTATATTATGCTATGATCTAAATATATTGAAGCTTCCCTTTTACCAGTATGGCAAAATATATGATTTGGCGGTTTGAAATATGATATAAATCATATCAAAAAAGCAATGAATTTTTATTAAAATACTTTTGCATTATTCATTTAGGAATTAGTTATAAAGAAGAATTGATTAACAATTGTTATATAATTGTTTCCACAAAATACATTTCAATCTCTCCTTTGTTCTTAGCTGAAATTTTTCCCCTCGGAATACAGGTGAATTTGTCTTTCACCAATTCATAAGTCGTTTCGCTAATATTTACTTTACCGGCTTCGCCCGATGATACCATGCGTGAAGCAATGTTTACGGTATCGCCCCAGATGTCGTAAGCGAATTT
>CAZAON010000473.1:0-18307 GCA_964486655.1 uncultured Flavobacteriales bacterium | reverse complement strand
TGATACAGGAGTATTACCAACAACATCAATCATTCCGTATCCCTGATTAGTGAATAATCCAATGCCGCATTCCCAAATGAATTTTTGAACCTGAGGGTGAGCGTGTAATGCAAAAGGAAGCAGATAACCGAATATAGTCTGGTTGTTGTTGTTTTTATAAATACGGGCAAATTTCTTATGAGTATCCAGAATTTTCTGAATGTATCCCGGATCTGGCATGATCTCAAATTCAGCGAACTTACTTAACTGCTCTTGTGTGAAGCCGGCCTTTTCCATGCGGTCGAGGATGGCATCGTAGAACAAGTCTGAAAATTCATGTGAACGCGGATCAAGTGCTTCCGGAATGTTTCCCGCTTCATCCGTTTCGAATGCAGGCTGAGGGATCATCGGTGAAATACAGACGTATTTCATGACCGTCTTAAATTCAGGATCAGGAATGATTTCATACGATTTGGGGACAAGTGTAAGCTTGGCAAAACTTACCAGTCTTCTGTCGAAAATCTTTTTCACCCACTGCTCCGCAAAATCTGCTTCAGGAGCAGAAAGCACGAGAGATACTTTGGAAGATAAAAATCTGATTTGACCGCTCTGCACTTTTGAAGTTCCTTTTAAGGAAGAAAAACAATAGTAATCAGATGCTGTTGGTATTTCACGAATCACTTCATCCATGAATGCGGAAATAATTTTCTGATGATGGAGAGGAACAGTTCCACTGCTTCCATGTACTTTCAGAAATGAAATTTTAATTCTCATAATATATTGATTGAAAAAACGATGTTGCTAAAAAAACGATGCTTAATCAAAGCAGTTGCTAAAGTAGAATCTTTCCCTGTAATCTTAAACACTTTTTTTTGTGATATCTGAATTTTTAAACAGTAGAGCAATTAGTGTGTGAATAATTTGCCAATAGTTCGTAAGATGATGCGAAGATAGTTACCAAATGTTGGATTTTCTATAAATATAAGATTCAATCTTACTTTTGACGGTAATACTTCGGTTACATAAAAATGTTCCGGATCGGCCACATTACTAAGAAGCTCATTTTCTTTGGAATACTCGATTGAGGCAATATCTGTTATCCCCGGTTTGACCGAAAAAACAATATTCTGATGTGCAGGTGAATACAGTTCGGCATACCTTCTGACTTCGGGTCTGGGGCCAACCAGGCTCATTTCTCCTTTTAAAACATTCACCAGCTGAGGCAATTCGTCAAGTTTAAAGCGGCGAAGCCACACCCCTGCCTTAGTTACTCTGGGGTCCCTCATTCCGACAGTGATCAAACCTTTCCTGTCGGCATCGGTATGCATTGTACGGAATTTATAGAGGATAAAATCGATGTTATTCTTCCCTACCCTGGGCTGACTGAAAATTATATTACCGCGGGAGTCAATCAAAATGATGATTGAAATAACTAAAAGAAACGGCGAAAGAATAATCAATCCCGTTAATGAAAATAACACATCAAAAGCTCTGATCAACCCTTTATTCATTTTACCTTTTATTATTACCCATCGTTTTATCACAAAACTTTCCTATTACTTATTTTTTGTTTTTGTCGTTAACCAGGAGGCAATATCATCAATTACTTTAATGTCCACATTGCCACCTTTAGCATATTCAGAGGGCCTGCTGTTACCTTCGCCTTTGACAAAGAAATGATTTAAGTCGGGGTATAACTTGAATGTTGCATCAACAGTTTTGAGTTCTGTCTTCCACATTTCGAAATCTTTTAAAGGAATCTGATAGTCTCTGCCTCCATGCAGAAACAACATGGGTTTGCCTGAGTTTTTGGCAGCTGCAACATGATTGTAACCATTCAGATCAGCCCAATAGGAAGCCGGCAATCTGAAGTAATATGTTGTATCCGTTGTCGGACTCTTTAAAGCCCTTATTACTTTCATTTGATTTTCGACAGAATCCAGTAATGATTTTTTATCTGTTTCAGTTGTATCGAGGGATACGACGTATGCTGTCTGGTCGAATATTGTTTCAAAAAGCGGACGTGAATTTACCGTCATATATATAAGTCCGTTTACACGGGTCTCCGCACTTATTCTCGGCAGCAGCATTCCGCCTAAGCCATGTCCGGCCAGAAAAACAAAATTGCTGTCAATCGAGCTATCTGCTTTAACCAGGTTTACGGCAGAAATTGCATCTTCAATTGTTTCTTCTTTTACCGTAAGGGATTTATCTTTCAAAACTTTGGCCGCATAAATTCTTGAGCGTTTTTCATACCTGTAAACCGCAAATCCTTTGGCGGCGATTCCGGCAGC
Organism: uncultured Flavobacteriales bacterium; assembly: GCA_964486655.1. Taxonomy (GTDB): domain Bacteria; phylum Bacteroidota; class Bacteroidia; order AKYH767-A; family 2013-40CM-41-45; genus JADKIH01. The sequence continues at coordinate 16,034 of CAZAON010000473.1, read as the reverse complement.
AAGATCCTTGAAAATTTTCATCGGACCCACTGTTTCATCTTTATCATTTGGACCGGAACCGTGAATTAAAACGACAACAGGAAATTTTCCGGGTTTATTGGGTAGTGTGAGAACTCCGGGTAATCGGTATGGTCCATTTTGCAAAACGAGACTACGTTCAACAATCTGATCCGCTTTGTAATATTCGGGAAACTTGTATTGTACTTTTGGTTCACCCGGAAGGAATGAAATGCCTTTTACCTTTTGATTTAATCCGAATACCAGTTTAAAGTCAATTTTTCTTTTTTCAAACTGTGTTTTCTGGATTACTACATCATAAGTTGGCTGGTGATCGGAATTTGTCTCGATAACTTTCACGAAATTCCCCGAAACTTTAATCAGGTTTTCCCATACCTGGCGGAGTTTAACAGAGTCTATTCTGTTGGAAACGCTTGTGTCGAACAGCAAAGTCGCTTTGCCGTATTCGCCGTTTCGTATTTGTAGATAAATTTGCTCTGCTTCCGGTTTGTAATCTTTTTCCTGTGAAAATACAGACGCAAATGGAAGAATAAATAATATCAGAAGAAAATTCTTCATTGTCTATTTTAGGTTTTTTTCAGTCACTGTTATTACTACATCTATTACTTTTCGCTGTTGTTCCTCTGTCAAATCGTAGAAGACAGGCAGTGAAATTTCATTTTCAAATAACTTGTAAGTTATCGGGTAGTTACCGATATCATATCCAAGATTTTTATAATAAGACATCATCGGGACGGGAATGAAATGCACGTTCACCGACACCCCTTCTTTTGTAATCTGATCGATCAGAAGGTCTCGAATTTGCTCATTTGCACCCTTAATTCTGAGTGGAAAAAGGTGAAATGAACTTTGGGTCCGCAAGTTATCATTTTCCAACGAGGGAACAATCGCCCAGGCCTTGTTGGCAAAGGCTTTTTCATAGGTTTTACAAATTTCCCGGCGGCGATTCAGCGTTTCTTCATACCTGTCGAGTTCGACCAAACCGATCGAGGCAAGAATATCGGTCATATTGGCCTTATAGCCTGCTTCAATGATATCATATTTCCAGTTTCCGCCCTTCATCTTAGACAGGGCATCTTTGTTTTGCCCGTGGAGTGAATAAATGCACAGGAATGAATAAATGCTGTTATTATCAAATTGTTTTGGGAAATTCAGCGCAATAGCCCCGCCTTCTGCCGTTGTGAGATTTTTCACGGCATGAAAGGAGAAGACTGAACAATCTGCCAGGGTACCGGTTTTTCTGCCTTTATAATTTGCTCCGAGCGAATGGGCTGCATCGCTGAGTATCATAATACGGCCAAGTGTCTTCTGATGGTCGGTCTTAGGAGTGAAAAGCGAATTAACTTTAGGATTGTCCAAAACTTCATACAAAGCGTCATAATCGCATGGCCATCCGCCAAAGTCAACGGGCATGATAACCTTCGTATTCTTGTTTATCGCCGCTTCAACTTTTCCAGGGTCAATGTTGAAATCTCCTCTGACGTCTACAAATACAGGTTTTGCACCGCAGTGAATGACGACGTTTGCAGTTGCAGAATAAGTATATGCCGGCAAAATTACCTCATCTCCCTCTCCGACTCCAAACCACCTCAGCATCAACTCAAGTCCGGCCGTGGCCGAATTCAGACATATTGTTGATTCGTTACCACAATAAGCAGATAAACGCTTTTCAAAAAGTTTGGTCTTGGGGCCTGTTGTTATCCAGCCCGATTTTAATGTATCGATTACCTCATCGATAATCTTTTGGTCAATCCTTGGTGGAGAGAATGGAATCATAGGCTGCGAAGATACGGTATCCGATAAAATTCATCGCATTTTTTAATACCGTGAGATGATTTATCCTAAAAGCTTTTTAATCTCTGAAATGATTTTTCCGGCCGCATTTCCATCACCGAAAAAGGGAATGGAAAAATCCTTCTTCAACGTCATTGCATTCCTAACGCTTGAAACAATTTTTGTTTTATCGGCGCCGGTTAAAAAATTAACACCGTGAGCTACCAGTTCATTCCATTCCGTATCGTCACGCAGTGTCACGCACATTTTGGAAAAAAAGTAAGCTTCCTTTTGCAATCCGCCCGAATCGGTTATCACCATCTTACAATTCTGCAATAACTGTAACATGCTGAAATACCCCTGCGCTTCAACAATTCTGAACTTTGGTTTTAATCCGAGTGCCTCAATAGTTTTTTGCGTGCGGGGATGAATTGGCATAATGACAGGAATGTCTTTATGAATTTCATCGATGGCATCAATAATATTTTTAAGTCGAACGGGGTCATTCGTGTTTTCAGCCCTGTGAAATGTACAGAGTATAAAATCACTGAGTTTCAGTTCTTCGATTACATTTACATTAGAAGCGGCTTCCTTTACAAAAAAATCTGAAGCATCTTTCATCACATCTCCTGTTTTCAGGAAACGGCAATTGAAATGTTCGAATCCCTCGCGCCGGAGATTCTCCACGGCATTATCGGAAGGGCAGCATAGCAAATTGGAAATACGGTCGGTAAGTATGCGGTTGATTTCCTCAGCCATATTCATATTGAAACTCCGCAGACCGGCTTCGACATGAATCAGCTTCAGATGCAACTTCACCGCGGCCAGGGCGGCGGCTAGTGTGGAATTCGTATCTCCGTAAACGAGAACGGCATCAGGTTTATCTTCCAGTATTCGCTTTTCGATTCCGGCAATCATCTGTCCGGTCATTTCACCGTGTAAGACTGACTTCACTTCGAGATTAGCAACAGGAGGCGGAATACGCATTTCTTTAAAGAAAATATCAGACATGACCGGATCATAATGCTGGCCTGTATGAATAATTTGTTCGTGAATTCCTTCTTTGAGAAAAGCCCGGCTTACCATTGATGCTTTAATAAACTGTGGCCTGGCTCCTACTACGGTAATAATCTTCATATTAATTGAACAGTCTCTGACTTTTATCGAAATATCTGAAAAACTTCGCTACGAAAATATAATACAATAAACATTTACTACGATTTATTCCACAACAAAAGTATGATTATCCTTTATGAGCTGATGTTGCGCACAACAATGAATGAAATAATGCATAGAAAATCACACCGTCCTGTCTTTCAAAAATTGACTCAAACAGACAATTTAAAGCGATGATACTAATGAAAACCGCTAATAGTGCGAAATTAACGCCTGCAGAATTTTTCAGAGGATAAATCAAACAGCTGAGAAATATGATTAATCCGAAAATCCCAAATGACAACATATATGTAAAGAATTGATTATGGGAATTTAGTTTATTCTCATACTCATTCTGCATATTCAATTCCTTGTATTTTTCCATAAGTACATCCTTGCTGTCGCCGGTACCGACACCGAATAAAAAATGATTTTTAAAAACTGACCATGAGGCCTTCCAGACAAATATTCGGCGGGCTGAACCTTCGGCTCCTGTATTGACCTTACGGTTTTCCTTGTCCTTACCTGCTAGTGAATTTTCTATGGATGTAATTTCAGGTATGCGCTGACTATATTGAGGGGCATTGAAAACGTTCAGGAATAAAAACGATCCGGCCAACAATGCGAATGTCAATGCCAGAGTGGTTATTCTTTTTTCCCGGATGAACTTATAACCGATTACCATGTAAACTATAAGGATACTCAGCCATCCGGCTTTTGAACTAAGCAACAAAACAAATACAGAAAGCAAAACTATGACTGCAATCCAAAACGGATTCAACACAATTTTCTTCCTTTCGGAAAAAGTATAAATAATAAAAACTGCGACGGAAGAGTAAATTGCCGCATAGGTTGGATGAAAAAAGAGTGACAGGTATGTGTAATAGAAATAATTCGAACCGAAATTATATAAATGACCTTCGATATCCGTATAAACGGGTTTGTAAAATGCGTAAAACGCATAACCCAGACATATCAATGAGTATACGATGCAACCATATACAAAGAATTTCAGGTACCGGTACAGGTTAATGCTGTCATCTTCGACATGCGCCGCAAATATCAGGGGCATGATCAAAAAAGATAGTTTGGTCTCCAGCTCCTCCCCTGCAAATTTAAAATTCACGGTGTATATTAATCCGAACACATTCAGCATGTAAAGAAGTATCATAAAAAGCAATGCATAATTACTTCTTATCGTCTGAAGTGATTTTTTATAATTAGGTATATACCAAATCCAGTTTAATGTCATTAAAGCGATTACCACCGGCAAATAATCGGAATGTACAGGCATAAAAAATGCTAGCAGACTGGTCAGAAAAAAATGGATCCGGTTATTTATTTTCTGCTGCATATTTATTTATGCGAATTTCTGCTTTTGGCAAAATCCTGGTCGAAATAATTTTGTGACGGAATTCCGGAAGCGAATAACTTCTCATCCACTTCACGGGTACTTCCGGTGACTTTGGCCGGATTACCAACTATGACAGAGTAATCCGGAAACTCTCCTTTTACTACACTTCCCGCTCCTACGATACAACCTTTGCCAATCCTGGTTCCCGGAAGGATAATGCAGCCTGTGCCAATAAAAGTAAATTCACCGATCGATACTTTCTCAATAATATATCCTATTCGTTCTTCGGCTGGTATATTGATAAATTTTTCACCTAAAAGCCTGATGGAGTTTTGGCTGCTGTGCGTATAAATCACCGTATGTGAGGCGATATTCACTCCGGTTCCGATTGTGATTCCCCCGATACCATCCAGCAAACTGTAATACCCGATCCATACACTATCCTTTATATCAATATTTCTCCGATCTGATAATTTTACATTCGATCCAATCCTCGTCTTCTTGTAATATTTACCGTCTACACGGTTCCTGTAGCCATACACCATAAATGGCTTATGAAATTTGCTTAGCGCGTTTAATGCCATTGAAATAAAAATGCCGAAGGGCGACAGGTACAATTTACGAAGCATCAGTATTTAATTACATTTAGGTAATATTGATTTGCATTTTCAGGAGTAAAATCCATCGAAGCCTTACGGGAATTTTCTTTAAACTCATTCAGTTTTCTTTCATCAATTGAAAGGGCCCGAATCTGTTTTGCAATATCAGCAGGAGCCGAACCGTCAAATACAAATCCGCATTTGTATGTATCGATCAACACACCCAATTCAGAATTTTTCGAAGCCAGAGCGAATATGGCCGAACCTGATGCAAGCGAATAATAAGTTTTGCTTGGAACAGAAACACTCTCCGCTCCTTTACTCAATGTCACAACACTTATATCCGCGGACGTCAGTGAATATGGCAGCATAGAACGATCCTGATAAGGTAAAATAAGAACATTATTCAGATTCTTTTCGCTGACATATTTTTTTATCCATTCCAACTTTGACCCTTCTCCTATGAGCACAAATTTAATCTTTTCAGTGGTAAGCAATTCTTCGGCTGTATAAACGATTGATTCTATATCATGTGTCTGACCGAAATTGCCCGAATACATTACAACTAATTTATCGGTCAGATTATGTGTTCGTGTAAAAACATTTTCCAAACGACTTACAGGTTTAATGAATGAAGTTTCAACCCAATTAGGAACTACGACCGGTTTTACATCAGCGTATTTTACAATGGCATCAGACAAATGCCTGCCAAGAGTAAAGATAGTACTTGCACTCTTGAAACACCAATGATTTAATTTACTCCACAATTTTATTAAAAAGCGCTTCTTTCCGACGACGTTCATGTTGACAATTACATCAGGATAAAGATCCCAAACTATCAAATGATATTTTTGTCCCCTTAGCTTATTCAACAACCAGCCGGCGTAAAAAATAAAAGGAGGAGTTGAAACAAGAATCAGCTCTTTTCTCTTACTTTTAAATAACAGGTAAAAGAAACAACGGATCGTAAACCACATTCCGCTCAACAGACGAGCGGAGAATGATGACTGACTGTATTTATTAAAAAGCCTGACGGGAACATTTTCATTGAGTGATTTGTAATTGTATTCTACACTCCCCGTAACCAGGTCGACGGAAGAACCTTTTGCAATAAAATTATTTATAATATCAATTGAAAGTTGCCGGGTCACCTGAACAATAAAGATATACTCCTTCTGTTTCACTATTGAATATCCTTATTAACGTTGATTATATTTTTCGATTAATTTCTCTGTATTGAAAACATTGAATTTCGAAATCAGCTTGTAATAATATTTCAGTTTATTTTTTAATCCCTTGTCGTTTATGATGCTGTACTCCTGCAAAGGTACATTGTACGCCGGTTCTATGGTTTTAACTTTTTCCTCAATTTGTCTTAACTCAATAATATAAGGAGTATAAACTTTTTCCACAACGCTCATGGTTGGATGCCGCCAGCCTAAATCTACAATGTTGTTTTTAAAAAATCTTACGTGGTGAAAATGATAAAATACAGCCTCAAAATTTGTATCAGAAACCGTGTCTTTAAAAATAATTTTATTCCCTTCCCGGGAAACCAAAGGCCATTGTTCTACATTCCATGATGCCAGTCCGCCACCGAGATTATTCAAAACATGCACTCCTTTAAAACGGGTTGTCCAGTCATCCAGGTACTTCTGATCTCCGAATTTACCGTCTTCATACCTGTTATAACACCATTCGATGCAAGCCGCTCTCCACCATTTCAATGCTGTCATTCCTTCGGTATTGTTTTTGAACGTAATAAACTGAACGCAATAAATTCCGGACTTAATTGAACGGTTGAAACGTTCAGGATAACGATGAAGAGTCAGTAATACCGATTTATCACCCATTTCATCCAGAAGAATTTTAGGATCCTTGTAGAAATACAGATCGGCATCGACATATGTGCAATCCGGAACATTGAATTTCGTCAATACATACAAAATTGTTGACGGAGTAGATGTCCAGCAATATTCGGCTTTCGACCTTGTCGGCTTAATCCTTAATAAATCTTCGTCTTCAAATTCTTTCAGCGAAATTATTGTCGCTTTTTTAAGATCAAGCTTTTTGAGAATACCGTATGCATTATCGTCGAAAGCGAAAATATACAAATGAAAATCGGACCCGGTTCTTTCCAGCGAATGATACATGGCCACTCCCCTGGATAAATAAAACGTGTCGAATAAAGTACAATAATAATGCATGATCAGAATTTATTCATTACTTCAATTACCCGGTAAATATCAGTTTCAGCATGTATTGTTGAAACCGGAAGACTCAGGGTCGTACGATGAATTTTTTCGCTTATGGGAAAATCATACTTGTCTAACACTCCCTGAAGCGCTTTCTGTCGGCTTGGTGAAACGGGGTAATGTATTTCGGTTTTGATTTCATTTTTAAGCAAATATTCACGCAATTCATCACGCCTGTCGCTCCGGATGCTGAAAATATGATAGACATCAAAATAATCATCATGAACCACAGGTTTGACAAAGTCGTTCTTTAGTTCCTTTAAATAGATCGAAGCGAGTTTGCGCTTATGCAAATTAATTTCATTCAGATGACGAAGCTTTACAGAAAGGAAGGCAGCCTGTACTTCATCGAGACGGGAGTTATATCCGACAACTTCGTTATAATATTTTACTTCTGATCCGTAGTTACGTAACATTCGCACCGACTTACCCAATTCATTATCATGACAGGTAATAGCTCCGGCATCGCCGAGTGCGCCGAGATTTTTAGTCGGATAAAAACTGAATGCACCAAAATCACCGAATGTACCCGCTAGTTTTCCTTTGTAAGTTGCTCCGTGAGATTGCGCACAATCTTCAACGAGTTTCAGATTGTATTTCCTGCACAATGCAACGATAGGGTCCATGTCGCAAGACTTCCCGTACAAATGCACAATTAAAATTGCTTTTGTTTTTGGAGTAATGGCTTCTTCAATTTTTCCCGGATCGATTGTATAAGTGGTGATATCGGGTTCGACCAAAACAGGTTTCAGGTCGTTCTGCAAAACGCTAAGTATTGTGGCAATGTATGTGTTGGAAGGCACAATAACTTCACTGCCTCTTTCGAATCCAAACGCTTTCAAAGAAAGCGTAATTGCATCGAGACCGGAGGCGACTCCGATACAATTTGAGACCGAATTAAAGGCTGCGAACTCTTTCTCAAATTTCTTAACATGTTCGCCTAATATATACCAGCCGGAAGTGAGTACTTTATTGAACTCTTCGGTATAGTCCTTAAAATAAGGCTTGTTTAATAAGGCAAGATTTTCGTACTCAATCATGAATCGTACTTTTCATATATATAATCAGCTTCATCAAAATATTCAGATGCTAAAACCATAAGTATGGCATCTTTTGTAAACTCATACATCTGATGCCAGTCTTTCGGTTCAAGGATCAAACACTGATCGGGCGAAGTTAAATGAAATTCCTGTTTAACTTCATTATCATCATTATAAATGACACAGCTACCCTGAATACAAATAGCAGCCTGTATGGTCTTCTTATGTCTGTGCCCACCGCGTACAGATTCATCCACTCCATAGATATAAAAAATTCGCTTTATGTCGAACGGTATAACCTTTTCTATTACGGTCAGGTTACCGCGCTTGTCAACAAAAGTCTTCAGATTAATAAGATGTGCCATTTCGCTTAGTTAATTTTTCTATTCTCTTTCTTATGCAACTCTTTTTCGAAAATTTCATTCAAAATTTTTACTCTCCCGGACACAGTATGATCACGCATGGTACGCTCATGACCGGCCCTGGCTATTTTCTCGCGTTCGGCCGGATTTTTCAACAGCCAATTGACCTTTTCAATGCAATCTTCAATCGAAACATACGTAATAATTTCTTTACCCGGCTCAAAAAGTTCGTTGATATTCTCCTTCCAGTCTGTTACCAGGCATGAACCCGCTCCCGTAACTTCGAACATCCTTATATTTCCCGCGCATTTACCGGCAACCTCCCCATGATTATTGAAAGTAATTTTAGCCTTTGACATTAATCTGAACAGATTTATACCGAAAACAGGTGGATGCGAGGCTTTGACTAATTTTTTCGAATAGAATGAAACAGGCACTTCACCGTATGATTTTTTTGTTTTCAAAAAAGATACCTTATCAATCAGGGATTTCATTCCGACAGCCTGAATGGATTTAACCAGGTGATAAAACATTTTCTTTAAAAATATTTTCCTGAAACTTTCGAGGTTACAATACAAGCTTACGGGAATACCGGCCTTCAGAAAGGCTTCAATATATTCCATCCTTGTATTATGAAATCCCGCACCCGCATAGAGTGAGCCGGAAAAAAGCAATTCGGTCTGTGGCTGATCATTATCCTTATTCATGAGAGGAAGAATATTCGAATCAAACGAATGATACAAAAGGTAAGCGTTGATTCCTTTTCCTTTTAACTCTTCAACCATGCAAGGAATACAACTGAATACCACATCAAACAATCTGAGCTTCTCCTCTATCGTTGAATTGTAAGGTGCACAGATATGTCCGGCCAGCAGTTTTACTGATTTTACTGATTCCAGTAATTTTATTTTCCATTCCGCATCAATTATTGAAAAGTCATCAACCCATACCACATCGGGTTGCAGTGATTTAAGTTGTTCAATAACCAGATCGGCATTAGTCATGTCAACTGACAGGTTATTCTCAGCCTTCGAGGTTGCCTGCAATTGAGCGTTGGAAATTATGTCAGCGGCAAAAACTCCGTTAAGTTTATTAAGCTCTTTCGAATATGAACTTGCCGACTCCAGTGAATTGGTGACCAGGTGTTCGTATTGCTCCCGGTATGACCTTTTTAAAATATCACCGTTCGTCGCATAGTAACTTTTAAGGTACTGCGGGTAATAATTTGTTATGCGAACGAAGCGATACATCAGATGAGCTGGGATTTTTTGTTATTTAAAACAAACATGGCCATAAGCAGGAAAAGAAAAATCCCTCCCGTAATAAAGCAACTTAACAATGGCGCGCTTAGTAGCATATAGATGTAACCGAAATATAAACCAAAATATCCGGGATTCATTCTAAGTGAATTAATTACTCCGAATAGTCCGGATACAATCAGAGAAAAGAGTGGCACTCCGATGAAACCCAGATTCATAAATCCGTCAGACACAACTCCATTGTTGGCATACGTTTCTATGGTATGCAAATAGACTTTTGAGATGAGAAATCCAACCGGTAAATCGTACGGACTTTTTACAAACATATTGAACAGGTGACTTTCCGCAAAATAAAACGGTCGCCCGTCGAAGAAGTCAAAGTACCATTGAGTAAGTAAGGCCGGAATAAATAGAAACCGATTAACAAACGTGCCGGTAAGAATCGGCATGTCGAGGAAAATATAATCGATCATTGGAAAAATCAGCAAGGCAAGTATCAGAGTAACTAGGAAATAATTGACTTTCTTTACGTAATCGAAATGAAAAAAGTAAAAAATCAGAATCAGAAAGGAATTAAAATATACGATCTTATTTCCCGATATGACATACAAATAAAGTAATACGATAAAATAGAAAAGTACCAATAGGTTTTTCTTTCTGATCAGAAAATAGATAAGTGTGATTGGCAGAACGGTTTTTACTGACAGATGATAAAAATAACTGAGCAATCCGCTCATCTTTTCGGAAAACACCTCTCTTGTCGAATAAACATCCTGTAATAATAATGTGCTGAACACCACATTGGATCGGTAGGCAAAAATGATAGGAGCAACCATAATAACAGTAAGAGCAATGAGTGTCCAGTCGGTTATTTTCGGATTGACATCAATCTTTGGCATTTTAAGTTTAACATGTGTCGAAAAGTAAAATAAGGCGACAAAAATAAAGTTTGCCAGGAATGGTTTATATGAGGCATCAGCGAGTGAGAAAATGACTGAATTGGGAATATAGAAAAACAAAACCAGCAACAGGTATATTGAATATAAAAACAGGCTGCGGCTAAAAATGAAATAACTGATAAACAAAATCAATAGTAATCCGCTTTTGGCAATCAGGTATTTGAACGGATTAATGGCCAGTTCAAATCCCAGCTGATCATATTGTTTTGAAATGAAAAACCGGTAGTAGAAATCCAGTATGAAAGAGATGATCACGATTAAATAACTTAACCGGAAAAAATGTTTTTCGTTATTTAAGTTATCTCTGAACATGATCGGAAATACGTTTTTTTTCGTACTGAACGACAATAAAATAAATTAATATGCAATACAGAACCTGCATAGAAACATCTATTGTCACGAATACTTTCAGAAAATCGACAATGTTGAGATCTTTGAAAAGAATTAGAGAACAAATGCTGAAGAAATACAGTATTTGCCAGATTGCATTAAGTTTTAGACGGTTTAGAGTAATAAAAACACAGGAGAAAGTTGAGGATAAAAAATTGGAGGCAAAACTAAATATCAAAAGCTGGGAATAATATCCTGACAGTTCATACTTGCTTCCGAAAACAAATCCGAAAAGTTCTTTACCGAAAGGAAATATGATAACCATTTCGAACAGAATAATAGCCATCAATAAAATTAATATTTTACGAATATCATGACCGATACTTTCGGAGTTGTTCTTCTTAACGGTGATTTGCTGAAATAACACCTGGGCAATTGTAGCGGATATAAATATTAATGGGATTGAGAGAACCAATTTTGTAAGATCGAGAAAACCGACCGCTTCGGTCGAATAATATTTATTGATGAGAAGAAATGGTATTGCATTGGCGAGGCTGCTAAGTAAGGTTGGAAGCAGATTAAACATGGGAAACTGCTTGTACTCTGCTGCCATATTCCTGATATGCCGTAAAGATATGTTTGAAGGATGAAAAAGGTTCTTTAACATTTGTCTGTATCCGGCGAACATATTGGCAAGGTTTCCGGCAAGATCACCGAGAAATAATCCGCCCGGAAAATTCATTAACCCTAATCCAACCTGCACCCCTCCTTCCACTCCACGTCTTACTATTTTATTTTTTGTTGATGCTTTAAAGGCCTTCTGACGAATGAGCCAGTAATTCATACTCTGATAAACGCTGAAAATAAAACTGACGAGTGGCAAGAGAAATAAATAATTCGCATAATGAACCGGAAAATTCATGAATGAGACGATCTTATCTTTGAAAAGAAAAAGTGCCAGATAAATCAGAAAAGTAAATCCCAGATTTATCAAAAAAGTCAGCACGAAGATATTCGCCGCATCGTCGTCTTTCTTTGGTAAAACGACAGCAGCCTCATAGCGTAGCGATGAAGCAATTGAGATAATTCCGAGTAAGCTCAGATAGATTGAAATAGCGCCGAAATCTTCTGTAGAATAAATTCTTCGTAAAAACGGATGCAGCAGAAAAGGAATACTTTGAGCAACCGCAGTACCCAAAACAAGCGTAATGGTGTTTTTTGTAAAATCAGAAGATAATACAAAATATTTTCGAAGCATCTTGTTCTAACAGCAGAGTATAAAACTCATAGCTATTTATTTTGCATAGTTCACAGAACGGGTTTCGCGTATAACCGTTACTTTAACCTGACCGGGATAGGTCATTTCTGTCTGGATACGGTTAGCGATATCAAATGAGAGTACTTCGGCTTGCTTGTCGGTTATCTTTTCACTTTGAACTACTACTCTCAATTCACGACCGGCCTGAATGGCAAAAGTTTTATCAACGCCCGGATAAGACAGAGCGAGGGCTTCCATATCTTTAAGCCGTTTGATATATGATTCGACGACTTCGCGTCTCGCGCCGGGACGTGCGCCTGAAATAGCGTCACATACCTGAACGATTGGAGAAATCATGCTGTTCATTTCAATCTCATCGTGGTGAGCACCGATGGCATTGCAAACTTCAGGGTTCTCTTTGAATTTCTCAGCGAGCTTCATACCGAGAATTGCATGCGGCAATTCAGGTTCATCGTCAGGCACTTTTCCGATATCGTGTAAAAGTCCGGCACGCTTGGCAAGTTTAACATTGAGTCCTAATTCAGCAGCCATTATTGCGCAGAGATTAGCAACTTCCCTGGAGTGCTGCAATAGATTTTGTCCGTACGATGAACGGTATTTCATTCTACCGACCATTCGAATAAGTTCGGGAGCGAGTCCGTGAATTCCGAGATCGATTGTAGTACGTTTTCCGATTTCAATAATTTCGTCTTCGAGATGACGTTTTACTTTGGCGACAACCTCTTCGATACGCGCAGGGTGAATTCGTCCGTCGCTTACAAGCTGATGCAAGGCAAGACGGGCCATTTCACGGCGGATCGGATCGAAGCCCGAGAGAATGATAGTTTCAGGAGTATCGTCAACAATAATCTCGACACCTGTGGCGGCTTCGAGGGCGCGGATATTTCTTCCTTCACGACCGATGATGCGGCCTTTCACTTCATCGTTTTCGATATTGAATACCGTAACGGCATTTTCAACGGCATGCTCAGTCGCAACCCGCTGAATTGTCTGAATAATTATTTTTTTAGCTTCCTTATTGGCCGTAAGTTTTGCTTCTTCCATGATGTCTTTGATATACGACATCGCATCAGTTTTAGCCTCGGCCTTCAGCGCCTCTACAAGTTGAGCCTTCGCCTGCTCAACACTTAGTCCGCTTATTTTCTCAAGCTGCTCAACCTGTCGTTGATGCTGCTTGCTCATTTCTTCTTTTCTGTCCTCTAAAATCTCGAGCTGATTTTTCAGATGGGCCTGCATCGTCTCGTATTCCTTTTCCTTCTTCTGGGTTTGCTCTATTTTTTGAGCAAGCGCCGTTTCCTTTTGCTTAATACGATTTTCGGCCTGGGCGATATTCTTATCCTTTTCGGTGATGGCCTTTTCATGTTCCGCCTTTAGCTGAAGAAATTTTTCTTTTGCTTCGAGGATTCGGTTTTTCTTAAGGACTTCAGCTTCTGCCTCGGCCTCTTTAATGATAGCAGAGGCTTTATCACCGGCCAGCTTCTCCTTTAATTTGTAGGAGCGGTTAACCATTGCCCATGCGATCACAGCGCCTATGCCGATTCCGACAATTGCAGTGATGATGAGTATTAATTGATTTGATTCCATTTAGTGTATTGATTTTGGTAATAAAAAAACCCGCAATAATTCCGTGACTTTTTAAACCCATAAGTCATGGGTGAAGTGGCCTGGCTATTCTGACTTCTGCTGTTCGCCTTAAGCGATTCCGCCCGGGGCGGATGCAGCCTGTCATAAAAGTCATTGATCCAAACTCCAATGGTATCGAAGTGTTGAGTTTAATAGTGAATCGGAACTAATGCGGGAATGCATTATAGTTACAAAATTGTAGTGACGCATTTCAATACGTTACTAACAATTGTGAGAACTTTATTCAAAGAACGTTATCCTAAATGGTAGAATCTTCTTTCTGAAGATATTCGTCTATTATCATGTTAAGGTATGAAATATTTTCATCCATTTCACTTTTTAACTGATCCGACGAATTTTGTTTTGAACCCATTGCTTCACTTGCGATTTGTAACGCACACATAGCGAGAAGATCCTGCTTGTCTTTGACGGCATAGCTGTCTTCAAATTCGCGAATGCGGTTATTGATATTTTCAGCGGCACGCGTAACTTTTTCCTGCTCTTCACTTGTGATTCGGAGCGGATAATTGCGGTTCGCAATGGATACTTTAACAGATAGTAATTCTCCCATTTGGGTGATTCACTTTAGGATTTATCATTGTCAATCAGCATCATATTCCTGTCTATTTCATGAATAATGTCGCTGATTTTACGTTTCATATTAATAATACTCTGACGGTTTGAAGACTTCTCCATCTCTTTCAGGTTTTTATATCCCTCTTCAAGACGACGTGAACGATCTTTGTCTTCTTCCATCGACATCAATAACTTACGGTTCTCGGCACGAAGAATCTGGTTTTCCCTTTTTAACTCATCACATAAACTCATCAACTTCTGTATGTTAAGTTCAAGTGTGGAAAAGCTATCTTTTGTGTCTTTTTGCGCAGCCATTGCTGTTTTTTATACAATCGAATTTAAGGTGCAAATAACGAAAAAAAACTGAATAAACACATTAATTATCAACAGGGAAAACGCCTAAAACCAGCGAGATGTTAATAACCTGCAGGGTTAATTAAAAATTAAAAAATAAAAAATACGGGGGTGATCCAATTGCTTTTTATAGTTTCACGAAGTGTTTAAAACACATTAAATACCAAAATTGCGAAAAACGAATTGAAACCAGAGTATACAGGCAATCCTTATTAGCTGAAATATAGACCATTACAGAAGGTCGGATAAAAAAACATCAGGTAATATATGTCACAGACTTCGTAAATTTTATTCGTAATTTTTAATTCTCAAAATGATAGTAACCTCCGGCATATACAAATCATACGACTCACTTCAGGTTCTAAAGGGTATTGACTTAAAAATCAATAAAGGGGAAATTGTGTCAATCGTTGGCGCTTCCGGCGCCGGGAAAAGTACGCTCCTTCATATACTTGGTACGCTGGACCGGGCAGATAAGGGGCAGGTCACGATAGATAATGTAATGGTGTCCGGTCTTTCGGCCAAAAAATTATCTCAATTCAGGAATATGAAAATTGGCTTTGTATTCCAGTCGCATCATTTACTTCCTGAGTTTACGGCCATTGAAAACGTCATGATGCCTGCCCTGATCGGTGGTGTATCAAAAAGTGAGGCTCATAAAAAGGGGGAACATCTTTTAAATGTACTCGGACTTAGTCAGCGTATTCAACATCGTCCCGGCGAACTTAGCGGCGGTGAACAACAACGTGTAGCTGTTGCAAGGGCCTTAATCAATCAGCCCGCTGTTGTTTTTGCTGATGAACCTTCAGGAAATTTAGATTCCGAGTCCGCAAAATCATTGCACGAACTTTTCTTTTCGCTCAGAGAATCAATGAATCAGACATTCGTAATCGTAACTCACAATGAGACGCTCGCTAATATGGCCGACAGGAAAGTTGTTATGAAAGACGGGATGATTGTTGAATATTGATTATTGAAGATTGAAGATTTTTTAATTGTGATTTGAGATGATAGATTTTAAATAACGCTCATAGCTAATAGCTAGAATCGGTGTTGTTTCCTGAATAAGGTAAAAATACAAAGTACTTATCCCCCCTT
>CAZAON010000472.1:0-11753 GCA_964486655.1 uncultured Flavobacteriales bacterium | reverse complement strand
TCACAATGACTAATTACGATGCGACTTTCAAAAATGTGAAAGTTTTATACGAAAAAGATAATCTTGTAAATACACTGGGAGAAGTACTTTCGAAAAACGGAAAGAATCAATTGCGAATAGCGGAGACGGAAAAATATCCGCATGTGACATTCTTCTTCAGCGGTGGCAGAGAAACACCATTTACGAATGAAGAACGCATTCTTGTTTCATCGCCCAAGGTTGCTACTTACGACATGCAGCCGTCGATGAGTGCTGTTGAGGTGACTGACAATGTCTGCAGAAAACTTAATGAAGGACTTGTTGATTTTGTCTGTTTAAATTACGCGAATGCCGATATGGTCGGACATACGGGAGTTTTTCCGGCCGTCGTCGAAGCGGTCGAAACCGTTGATGCATGCGTTAAGCGCGTAGTCGAAGCCGGATTGAAAAACGGTTATTCATTTTTAATAACTGCCGATCATGGAAATGCCGACTTTGCAATTAACGACGATGGCACTCCGAATACGGCACATACAACAAACCCGGTTCCACTTTTCCTGATAGACAAAGACTTTAATGAAATAAATCCGGGCAGACTTTGCGACCTTGCTCCTACTGTGCTTGCGATAATGGGAATCCAGCAGCCATCCGAGATGACAGGAAAGGTTTTGGCTAAGGCTGCAGAGAAGGTTTGACACAAAATCACAATGAAACGAGGATCACAAAAAAAGTACAAAACAGTGATTGTGAAAAAGGATTAATAAATTCTCTGTTTTTCTCTGTCTCTTCGTCTCTCCGCTGTTAATTTTCGAATAAAGAGAAAAAATCACCTTGGGATTTAAGGGGTTTATATATTGTATGTGTGCCTCCGTGGTATTTTTAAACTCTGTATTAGTGACCCCTCATTCGTAATTTAAAAACCCCTATCTTCACACTCCAAAATTAATCTATATGGAAAGCACTCTTGCATACATTAAATCAAACGAAAAGCGTTACATCGACGAACTTATAGATCTTTTAAAGATCCCTTCAATCAGTGCCGACAGCAAATACTCAAAAGACGTTGCACGTGCTGCAGAATTTATAAAGACTCAACTCGAAAAAGCAGGGGCAGATAAAGTTGAAATCTGTCCGACCAAAGGTCACCCCATAGTTTACGGTGAGAAATTAATTGACCCGAAACTTCCGACAATCATCGTGTACGGACATTACGATGTTCAACCTGTTGATCCGCTCAATCTTTGGGACTCACCTCCTTTCGAACCTGTAATTAAAGACGGAAAAATCTGGGCCCGCGGTTCATGCGACGATAAAGGCCAGGTGTATATGCATATAAAAGCATTCGAAGGAATGATGAAAAATAATTCTCTTCCTTGTAATGTTCGTTTCATGATCGAAGGAGAAGAAGAAGTAGGTTCATCGAATTTAGGCACATGGGTAAAAGAAAATAAGAACCGCTTAAAAGGCGATGTCATTCTTATCTCAGATACATCTATCATAGCTAACGACACTCCGTCAATAGATGTTGGTCTACGCGGATTAAGTTATGTTGAAGTAGAAGTTGTTGGTCCAAACCGTGACCTCCACTCCGGAGTTTATGGCGGCGCCGTTGGAAATCCGATCGAGATATTATGCAAAATGATTGCTTCTCTGAAAGATAAAGACAATCATATTACTATTCCGGGATTTTACGACGATGTGCAGAATCTTACCAAAGAAGAACGCGCTGAATTAAATAAAACTCCGCACGATGATAAAGAGTACATGAAAGACCTCAGAGTTGATGAACTGGTCGGTGAAGTAACCTATACAACTATTGAACGCACGGGAATTCGTCCGACTCTTGAGATAAACGGAATGTGGGGAGGATATATAGGAGAAGGTTCAAAGACAGTTCTTCCTTCAAAAGCGAATGCGAAAATCAGCATGCGCCTTGTTCCTAATCAAAAAACAGACAAGATCACAAAACTATTTGCCGATCATTTCGCGAAGATTGCGCCTAAGTCAGTTAAGGTAAAAGTCACTCCGCATCACGGTGGTGAACCCGTAGTTACCCCAACCGATTCAGTTGCCTATAAAGCAGCCAGCAAGGCGATGGAACAAACATTCGGAAAAAAACCAATTCCTACACGCGGCGGCGGCAGTATTCCGATCGTTGCATTATTCGAAAAAGAACTCGGACTAAAATCCGTTCTCATGGGCTTCGGCCTCGACAGCGATCTGATTCACTCACCGAATGAGCACTATGGAATCTTCAATTACATGAAAGGCATTGAGACTATTCCATTGTTCTTTAAGTATTATACTGAGATGAGTGGGAAGTAAAGGGGTTTCGGGTTTCGGGTTTCGGGTTGGGGAGATGCTGGCTTGAGATGTCTCTATGATTACGTTTCGGGTTTGGGAACTGCTGGCTTGAGATATCTCTATGATTACGTTTCGGGTTTGGGGAGCTGCTGGCTTGAAATATCTCTACGAATACGTTTCGGGTTTCGGGTTTCGGGTTGGGGCATTTTTCAGCCTGGGAATGAATCTCTAATGCGATAATTGAAAAACGGAACTTTCAATTTTGCTTTAATTGGGTGTAATAGGATGAGTTTAATTGGCCTATTCAACATACGTGATTAAACCTTTAACTACTTAACTCATCACCAGTAATTCATATCAATTAGCTTGCTTTGTCTGCGAATCATCATAAATCCGTCTATTTGAAGCCTGTCTTCATACTTTGTACTTTGTACTTAGTTCTAACCAATATTATTTCGGCTCAGCAGATTAGCATTCGCGGAAAAATTACGGATGACAAGAATGAGTCTTTACCCGGTGCCGCAATTTCATTATTAAACACCGACTCTACTACAATTCAATCGGCCGTATCAGATGTTGACGGGCTTTTTGTTTTCATGACTACTGAAAGCGGATCAAAAATTTTACGTGTTACTTTTTTAGGATACGTCGATCACTATCAGTCAGTAAGTTTAAACCAGCCTATTATCAATACCGGACAAATTTCTCTTAAAGCCAAGCCCACTCAATTGAATGAGCTGAATGTTAATGATCAGAAAATTGCTGTTCAGAATAAAGGTGACACGGTACAATACAATGCCGATGCATTTAAAGTAAACCGCGATGCTACTGCAGAGGATCTTGTAACAAAAATGCCGGGGATTAGCAACCAGGACGGAAAAATACAGGCACAGGGAGAAGAAGTCAGAAAAGTTTTAATCGATGGCAAACCATTTTTAGGAGATGACCCGAATGCAGCAATGAAAAATCTGCCCGCCGAATCGATTGACAAAATCCAGGTATTCGACAAGAAGAGCGATCAGGCCGAGTTCACCGGATTTGATGATGGAAACACAACAAAGACTATCAACATTGTAACACGCCCCGAATTCCGCAACGGAACATTCGGAAAAGCATTTGCCGGGTACGGAACAGAAGATCTGTGGAAAGCAGGAGCTAATATCAATTCATTCAAAGACAAACGAAAACTTACATTTCTGTATAACTCAAACAATGTAAACGAACAGAACTTTGCAACCGACGACCTGTTAGGTGTAATTGGCACAAATGCAAGTAGCAGGGAAAGAGGACGAGGAGGCATGTCAGGTCGCAGTGGTGGTGGCCGTTACGGACCACCAAGCGATGCATCAAACTTTCTTGTTGACCAGCGGAATGGAATTATTACCACCTACTCCGGAGGGATCAATTATGTTAACACCTGGAATAAACTGGAGTTCTCCGGAAGTTACTTTTACAATCAGTCAGAAACGAATTCGAAAAGCGATCTGAACAGGCAATATTTTACAGGAGAAAACTATGGATTGGTTTACACGGAGAATAATACCGGTAAGTCGAATAATTATAACAATCGTGCGAACCTGAGAGTGGAGTATAAATTTGATTCGTTAAACTCAATCTTATTTCAACCGAGAGTTTCTTTTCAGAAAAATAAAAGCGCGACGGGATTAGTTGGTTTGAATTCAACACCCGAAGGTCCGCAAAGCAATTTAACCAGTGCCTACCTGAACGATCAGGATGGATTCAACTTCTCAGCCCCCCTGCTCTATCGGCATAGCTTTTCGAAAAAAGGCAGAACGATTTCGCTTAACCTGAACCCTTCAATTAATCAGACCGAAGGAAATTCGAAATTGAATTCACTCACAACCTATACCGACACAACAGGCTCGGATACGTTAAATCAATACAGCGATTATATTTCTGACGGGCGCGGACTTGTTTCTGAATTAACATACACAGAACCGGCAGGTAAGAATGGACAGATATCGGTTAATTACAAAAATAATTACAGCTATTCGTCAGCGGATAAAAAAACATATTCTTCGGATTTGCTTGACAGTTCACTTTCAAATGAATTTGAAAGCCGGTATATCACTCATTCACCGTCATTAACTTTTAGATATACAACCGAAAAATGGAATATGTCTGCCGGTGCAGGTTACCAGGTATCTAACTTGAAAAACGAACAATTATTTCCGGCTGAAAGTAAAATTGACAAAGAATTTACCAGTATTCTTCCTTCACTGATGTTTCAGTATAAGTTTACTCAGAAAAAAAGTTTTCGCATTTTTTACCGGAGTAATAACAATGCGCCGTCTGTTAGTCAGCTGCAGAATGTCGTGAATAATACAAATCCGTTGCAACTTAGCACCGGAAACCCTTTGCTTGAGCAAGACTGGCAAAACTTTCTGAACTTCCGCTACTTTGCTACCAACAGTGATAAGAACACATCATTTTTCGGAGTCTACAATATATCATATACACAGGATTATATCGGAAGCTCCTCCTTTATCGCTGAAAACGATACTACAATTAATGGAACTTTCGTATCTGAAGGAAATCAGTTAACGTTACCTGTTAACCTGGATGAATATTTCAGTACCAGATTTTATTTGAATTATAGTTTTCCGATAAAAGCAATCAAGTCGAATCTGAATGTAAATGGAAGCGGATCATATTCAAACACACCCGGATTAATAAACGGCAATTACAATTATTCAAAACTTACAACCGGCGGAATCGGCTTTGGACTATCAAGTAATATCAGCGAGAAGATTGACTTTACCCTTTCTTCTTTTACAACCTACAATAATGTCCGAAATACTTTAGAGACAAATTCAAATAGCAAGTATTACAATTTCAATTCTAAATTCCGCGCACAGGTAATGGTTTATAAAGGAATCGTTGTCCAATCAGAAATTACATATCAGATAAACACCGGGCTTTCATCCGGCTATGATGAAGGATATTACTTATGGAATGCTTCATTAGGATATAAATTTCCTTCCAAACAACAGGCTGAATTGCGTTTAAGTGTTTTCGATATTTTAAAACAAAACAACAGTATCTCCAGAAACACAACTGATCTTTATTATGAAGATGTTCAAACGAATGTGCTGGATCAGTATTTCATGCTGACGTTTACGTATAATCTGAAGAAGTTTGTGGGGCAGAAGTAGTCAGCAAACCTGAGAGGGGACGAAGAGCCGGTTTCGGGTTTCGGGTTGCGGGTTACGGGTTACGGGTTACGGGTTGCGGGTTGCGGGCCTGTAGGCTGATTGATTATTTTCAGGATTGTTTTAGTAAAACTATTTATAAGTAATACTGTTTATCATCGCAGTACAAAATTGGAAATTTACTACGAGACTTTCACGTATGCTATTCCGGGGATCAAGCAGCGATACCGGAAATGATGTAAACGATTTTCATTGCTTTTCGACCGGATTAACGATACTTCCCATAAAAAGAATACTTCCTGTTCCTTTATCCTTTATAAGAATCATAAATGGCCTGTTTGCATTAAACACTAATTCCCTCTCCTTAGAAGTTGTTTTCATTATAATAGCAGTAACAGCTGCCGCTTCACTGCCTTTCTCGTTAATTTCTATAAATGCTTTATGAATTACATCGCTGATGTTTAATCCACAAGAACAGATTCCTGAGAAATCAGCAATGGGAGAAAATGCATTTTTCATTCCCATGCTTATTAATGCTTCAGCTAAATGAAACTCAGATGTAAAAGAAAATTTTGGAATAAAAACATCAACCTCACTTTTCACCATCTTTAGGTCATAATCAGAAATCATTTTAGGTGTAATAGAACCGGAAAGTTCACTTATCGAACTATTCATCTTTGGCAAAATAAAAGTCATAGACATTGTTTCATCTTTATAGGGAAGCTCAATAACCTGATTCTTCTCGTCTTCGAAATATTTTACATCATTTTTCATATGCATCATCCTGGCAGTAACCGGTATTCCATCCACAGGTGTAAATTTACCATCCCGGGTCTGATCCTCTTTAAATTGGGTAAGCCATTCGCCCTTAAAATAAATAGCATTTGTCAAAACGAGCTTCGCTCCCATTACATCCGATTCAGTTACAATTTCCTTTATCTTTCCAAATGTATTCTTATCAGCCCATTCATTTATTGGCCCCGCGCCTCTCAAAGGATAAATGGCTGCATTGTAATATTTATTAGTTATATCAAGATAATCATCATTTAATTTCACTCCTGATTTCCAAAGCGCGTTTGCAATGGCCAGTTTAACGGTACTGCCATTATTTAAACTTTCAAGTGATTTGTTTAAGTCGGAAAACCCTTTATGAGTGTTTATTTGATTAAGATCAAAATGCAGCACATTACTCATTTGTTTTTCCGTCTCACCCTTTGCACCCGCGTAAGTCATTGCAAGAGCCGCAGAAATGCTGTACGGCGAAACAAATACATTTGACTTCGTTACAAATAGTTTTTTATACAGCTCAATAGAAAATTCATTATTCCCCCTTACAATTGGTGTGACCTGACCAAAAGAAAATAATGTTATGCAGCATAGACAGCTGGCTAATAGACTGAGTTTTTTCATATATATTGGATTTTAAACTTAATAGAAAATTCTAAACTTAATTACTTTTCCCAACTTGAAATTCCCAATCCGTAATTAAACTATGTCTTCCTGTTCACAACATAAACCCCAAAAAGTATAGCCAATAATCCTGCCAAATGCAAAATACCCAATTGCTCATTATCCCAGAGACCCCATATGAGTGCAACAGCCGGAATTAAATAGGTAATACTGGAAGCCGCTAAAGCCCCGGAAGTTTTTATCAATCGGTTAAAGAGTATGGTTGAAAAAGCGGTACTAAAAAGCCCGAGCAACAAAATGCATAAAATCGCGAATCCCGATCCATCAACGCTCGTGGTCCGGATAATAAAGTCAGTCGAGAAAAGATAAATCCCCATTGGTAATCCAATACATGCCAATGCAAATGCCGCATTTGTGATCGAATCAGTTTCAGCTAATTTATACCTGAGAATATTGACGCTAAATGCATAACATATAGTCGCCAATACAGCTAAAAATGCAAAAACATTCGTATCAAGAATTCCGCCTTCGCCAACCTGAGCAGACAACAATAATATCGCACCTATCAGTCCCACAAACAACCCGATTATCCTGCTCCTCCCCGCCTTCATGCCGAACCAAAGCATTCCGACAATCAATGTGAATATCGGCGTTAGTGAATTCAGCATTCCTGCCACGGCGCTGCTGATGTTAGTTTCTGCGAGTGGAAAAAGTATAGACGGAATTCCGTTTCCTAATAGTCCGGTCGCTAAGAAATATTTCCACTTACGTTTTTCAATCGTTCTGATTCGCCTGATTAAGAAAGGAGACAATGCGAGAAAGGCCGAGAATATTCTAAGAGCGCCTATCTGGTAAGGTGTGTAAACCACCAGTGCACGTTTCATGAGAATGAAAGAGCTTCCCCACATCAGAGCCAGAAAAGTAATCAGGAGGATGGTTTTATTCTTCTCCCTGCTATCGCTCATTTCTTATAAGGCTTTTTTTCGTGAAAGGCTCCTTTGAATTCGGGATCTTCTTTGCGTTTCTGCATGTCAATTTCGCGTAGCATCAGTTGTTGCTCTTCGAATGGAGTTTCTGATATTTCAACAGTATCAGGTAACAAGGCAACCGGAATTTTCTGCCCGATCAGCTTTTGAATTTTATTGAGACGGTATTCGTCATTCGGACTGCAAAACGTTACTGAGTCACCGGTAGACATGGCACGACCTGTGCGACCGATGCGATGAATATAATCCTCGTAAATTAATGGCACGTCGAAGTTGATAACGTGAGTGACGTTTCTGATATCGATTCCCCGTGCCGCAACATCTGTTGTGATCAGATAGGGAACCTCTTCAGCGCTGAATTGCTTAATCGCATTCATCCGCGTATTCTGATCCTTATTTCCGTGAATGAGTTTTACCTTGTCTTCGCCGTGTTTGCGGGCTATGTACTTAAAAATATTCGTTGCATTGGATTTCGTCTTGCAAAAAATCATCGCCTTGTTAAATCCGGCCGTGTCGAGTAAATATTCTAACAGATTTATTTTTGTTTTTAAATTCGGTACGAAGTAAACCACCTGGCTAACGGTTTTGACTGTCATCACTTCGGGTTCGATTCTCACCTCGGCCGGACCGACTAAAAATTCTTCGCAAATACTTTTTACTTTATCATTCCATGTGGCGGAGAATAAAAGATTCTGACGTTTTGTTGGCATCACACTTAATATCCGTCCGATCTGCTTTTTGAATCCCATGTCGAGCAATCGTTCGGCTTCGTCCATGACGAATATCTTCACCTGCTTCAGAATCAGATCCGATGAAAGATACAAGTCCATCATTCTTCCGGGGGTTGCCACAACAATATCAACTCCTGCCTTTAACGCGTCTTTCTGAGACTTCATTCCGATTCCACCTACCAATGCGACTGAACGAAGATCTGTGTATTTAGCCAGCATTTTAATATGATCGTTTACCTGGTAAGCAAGTTCATGTGTGGGAACAACGATGAGCGCGCGGGGATCGTTCCCCTGTGCGTACTTTATTTTGTAGATGACAGGAATGAGATAGGCGGCTGTTTTTCCGGTGCCGGTCTGCGCGACGCCTAAAACATCGTGCCCGTGCAAAATCAACGGAATGGATTTCTCCTGTACGGGGGTCGGATTTTCGAATCCCGCGTCGGCGATAGCATTCCAAAGTTGTTTATTGAGCTTGAAATCAGAAAAAGAGGACATGAGGGCGCAAAGATAGTGTAATGCATCATATTAAAATGCTCAATCAAGTATTAGAAATTTTTTTAAGAGAATACCTAACAAACCGATCTCTATTTCTTCAGTGCCCTTTCCTAGCGCCCTTTCTTTGCGCCCTTGCGCCCTTGCGCCCTTGCGAGAAATTATTTTTTTACTAACCCATCCAACTACTTCTCCTTGCGACTTGTCCCTTTGCGCCTTCGCGCCTTCGCGAGAAATTATTTTTTCCATTCCCATCCAAAAACTTCTCCCTGCGCCTTATCCCTTCGCGCCATTGCGAGAAACTATTTTTACTAACCAATCACCCTCCCCCCTTAGCGCCTTTTTCTTTGCGCCTTTGCGCCATTGCGAGAAATTATTTTTTTTCATTTCCCCTAATATATGCGGTTATTTTTTCGAACCAAGGAATGTAAGTTTGATAAAAATTACAGCAATGACCGAGAATGAAATTTCAAAATTTATTGTGGAGAGCTCCTTAAATATACATCGGGAATTGGGCCCCGGACTTCTGGAATCAGTCTATGAAGAGATTCTTTTCTATGAACTAATCAATCAAAAACTATCTGTAGTAAAGCAGTTTCCGATTCCGGTGTTTTGGAAGGATATAAAGATGGATATTGGTTTTAGAGCAGACTTAATTATTGAAAATAAGGTAATAATTGAAATAAAATCGGTTGAGACAATTTCGCCTGTCCATAAAAAGCAACTTCTTACTTATTTGAGAATAACAAAATGCAAACTGGGGTTATTGATTAATTTTAATGAGGAGCTTATAAAGAATGGGATTACGCGGATTGTGAATAATCTTTGAAAAAAAATAATTTCTCGCAATGGCGCAAAGGCGCAAAGAAAAAGGCGCTAAGGGGGGGGAGGGTGATTGGTTAGTAAAAAATAATTTCTCGCGAAGGCGCAATGGCGCAAAGAAATAGGGCGCTAAGAAGAGGGCGCAAAGAAAAAGGCACTCCGGTTAAGAAGCGCCTTTTAAGTTTTCAAAAATTATTGCTTACCAGATCTTAGCTCTGTTCGCATCAGACCGGTAAAGTTTATCACCTTCTTTCACGCCGAATGCATCATAGAAAGGATTGATATTACTCAATGTTCCGTTTACACGATATAATGCCGGAGAATGAGGATCAGTTACAATTCGTTTAAGTTTTTCTTCAGCACGCATATCTCCTGCCCAAATTGTTGCAAATCCAAGGAAGAAACGCTGATCAGGTGTTAAACCATCTATTAACTCATTACTTTTACCCTGAGCAGTACGCTTGAATGCTTCGTATGCGATTGTAATACCTCCGAGGTCGGCAATATTTTCACCTAACGTAAGTTCACCATTTACATGAACTGTATCCAATACAGTAAATTCATTGAATTGATTAACGACAACCTGAGCCTTTGCTAAAAACTTAGCAGAATCTTCGCTTGTCCACCAGTTAGTCAGGTTTCCTTTTGCGTCGAAGTTTCTTCCCTGGTCATCGAAACCATGAGTAAGCTCGTGACCGATAACGGCACCGATACCACCGTAGTTTACGGCATCATCAGCTTTTGCGTTGAAGAAAGGAGGCTGTAATATTCCGGCAGGGAATACGATTTCGTTATTCGACGGATTGTAATAAGCATTTACCGTCGGAGGAGTCATGCCCCATTGCGTACGATCAACCGGCTTACCGATTTGACCAACCACATAATTGTAATTCCACTGCATTGCATTAACAATGTTCTGGAAAAAAGATGTGCGGTTGATTTCCAGTCCCTGGTACTCTTTCCATTTATCAGGGTAACCAATTTTGCAGGTGATCGCGCGTAATTTCTCAGATGCCTTCTTCTTAGTTTCATTGCTCATCCAGTCTAACTTCTGAATTCTCTCATCATAGACATTGATCAGATTTGAAACCAGTTCGTCTGCTTTCTTTTTCGCTTCAGGCGGGAAATATTTTGCTACGTATAATTTGCCTAATGCATCACCAATCATTCCGTCAGTCAGTTGAATCATTCTCTTTGAACGCGCCTGAATTTCTTTTTGTCCGCCCAGGATTCTATTATTGAAATTAAAATCTTCCTGAACGAAATCGTTACTGAGAACATTTCCCGCAAGATTCAACAAATGCCATTTCAGGTAAATCTTCCAATCATCCATTGAATTTGAAGTAACCTGCTTTTGAAGTTCCTTAAGAAAATCGGGCTGACCAAGAATGAGGTAATCGTATTTGCCTGTAATGTTCATGTTATTCATCATCTCATCCCACTTAATAGAAGGAGTCATTGAGTTGAGATCGGCAATGGTTACTTTGTTGTATGTTTTAAACGGATCACGAAGCTCGACACGTTTCATGGATGCTTTCGCAAGCGCTGTTTCGATCTTCATTACTACGTCGGCGTACTTTTTGGAAGTACTCTCATCCATGCCATAAAGTTTGAACATGGTGGTAACGTGATTGATATATTCACCGCGAATTTTTTCTTTATCCGGACTTGTATAATAGTCGCGGTCGGGCAATGAAATTCCGCCCTGAGCGATCTGCGGAACATTTACCTCACTGTTTTTCGGATCCTGACCCGCATAAAAACCAAACATTGGAGATGCGCCCCATTGCTGCATTTTAGCTACGAACGCTAAAAGGCTGTTCACGTCGGTCAACTTGTCGATTGCATCCATTTCG
>CAZAON010000471.1:0-14812 GCA_964486655.1 uncultured Flavobacteriales bacterium | reverse complement strand
CAAAATTCAAAATTACATTTTCATTTACCGCTAGTGCGTTAAGTTGAATTGCAACGATTGGTATTTGGCTATTAAACAATCCGATAATATTAAGAAATCTGGTCGTAATGTCCTCAGCGATAATTACAGCACAATGCTCATAATTCGGCAAACGCTTTCGCTCATTATCCCAATATTCTATGGCTCTTATGATATGACTTTCGTCAATTTTACCTAGCATTATTTCTACTTCATATCGCTTCTCGTTTTCACGGTCATAAAGTAGCAAATCCAATCGGCCGGCTTTAGGTTGTATTCTTTCAGCTTCTTTTAATTCAAGTTCACCTATCCCAATAATTGAGGGATCCTCTTCAATTACTTTTCGCAACCATTGTTCATCGAAATCAGGGTGATCTTTCAGCAGAAATTTTTCAGCCTTCTTTAATGTTAACTTGCTATTCATTGTATATTAATTATTAAACAATAGATTTTTTGTGATATAACAAATATGTATACTTTGAAATTTAAATAACTATCAATAGATAAATCGAAGCTTACAATTGCGCGATCAGATAAATACAATTCTGTCTTGACAAGCATCGGATCAATTTGTCGGTATTTTGTTTTAGACTCGCCGAGGCGGAGTTGTGTAATACTGAGATTTATAGACTTACAAATAAGGTAATTATACTGAATTATACAAGATTTAATAGAAAAATCCGACTAAATGGAATAGATTATTGGCACGAAACAAAGATTATAAAGATAAAGCTGATGAACAGAATCTATTTACTGTGGGAATAAAATCAGGAAAAATTGAAATTGAGCCGTGGTTTTGGTAATATTTTTCGGATAAACAATTTCAATACCTCAATGCAAATCCATCGAATTCGAATACAAAAGCATGGCCGGGAAATTGCCTTCCTTCGCTATTTCGCCGGAAGTGTGAGTTCAAGAGTATTCCTGAGAATTTTACTTGTAGGTGTTCGAACGTCTTGTCCAATTTTTCCGAAATGGCAAAAGTTGTATCATTTTCAAGAGCGCTGATGATGTTGCTGACTCTGCACGTAAGAATATTTTTCCGGAAGGAAGTATTGAATATGTGGAACAATTTTATGTGCTATTGCTTGATCGAAGCAACCAAATATTTGCCTGGAAGCAGATAAGTAGCGGTGGTGTATCACAAATTGTTGTTGACCCCAAACTGGTGTTTCAGATTGCATTACTCTGTCACGCGTCTCAAATTATTGTAATTCATAATCATCCTTCTGGCAATTTGCAGCCCTCGGGTAGCGATCTGCGAATGACTGAGAAGCTTGTTAAGGGTGGAGACCTGCTGGAGATTGAGGTATTGGATCACATAATCCTAACAATGGACGGGATGTATAGCTTTTCGGATGAGGGTATGATGTGAGACTACAAGATAGAAGAGTGAAATTCATCTTATTACTGAAAAACAATTCTTGATTAAGCTGAATACCTCGTTATAATAGTCGCTTGGAGAAGATTTGAGCAACAATAATTTGTTTTCACTTTCTCTCGCTTGCTCAGAAAGAAACTGATGAGATTCATAATTCCGGATGTCATAAACAAGATTAATTTTCTCTGATGAAAAATATTTAATAGGAACATATTCTTTCGCAACCCAACATTTGTCGTAAAAGTTTAATCCTCGGGAACCATTGCGATATATCTTTATTTTACTGCCAAGTCGACTATTTCTACTTTCATCTTCTTCAATCCAAGCTATTAAGTTTTGTTCAAGATAATTCAAAACTCCTTCTAATTGAACGATAGAATATTTTGCTGATTGTTTGTGGTCTTCCTTTTTAAGATTGTAGTCGTAAAATTCATAACTCTTAGTTAAAGCTACTTTAAGTTCATTAAGAACAGGAGTTGTTGCAGGAAAATCTTTGTAAAAATATCTTGCTCTTTTTTCCGTTTCCTTGTCAATGACATCAAATTTGTTTGCTACTCTATTTACTTGTTCTTCAATTTTCCCTAACCTTGCAGAATTATCTAAATCGTTACCGATTAAACTAAAAAGTTTTTCCTCAAACGCTTTTGCATCAGATGAATTCTTGCTTTTCTTCCGTTGAAGTTCGTTTAAAAAGAGTTTGTAAAACTCAGCTTTGTTGTGTTCCATCTTTATTTTTTAATTCAAAATATAGTTGCATTGCTTCATCAATTCCTTTCTGTTCCCAAACGGCTAAGAGATGGTAAAGGTTGATTCCTTTGTCTTCGATTTTACTTGCTTGCAACTGGTTCACAAATCTATTCATTAAATTCTTATACATCGCATCATCTTTACCTCTTACCATTCCCAAATAAAGAATTTTCCCCAAAAGAAAATTTTGAAAAGGTGGTACGGACCCTTTGTAACGTAGGAAGCCTTTCTTGTTAGGATAAAATTGCATAAACAACATTTGAGTAAAGTCCATTTTCTTATTTTCCCAACTGTTTAACCAAAAGCGAATATCTTTAATGTAACTCCGACTCACATTGGCCTTTTTGTTCACAATAACTCCAGTAACTTCCTGTCGCTTGTTCCAGTCCTGCAACCTTTCCTTTGAGAGATTGATTTTGTACTTCTCTTGTCGTTCAAGAATTACTTTTAATCTTGACTTAAACCACTTATTAAAAATGTCAGAGTGCGCCGAAAAGGTTATATCATCAGCATACCTTGAATAAGTTGCTCCATATCTTTTTGCAAACTTTGTCAATCGCTTATCAAGCCGTTGGCAAACAATGTTTGTAAGTGTTGGTGAAGTTGGTGCTCCCTGTGGCAAAGCAGAAATCTCAATTTCTCCTTCTTCTTTTACCGCTTTAATTTTTTCACAACAAAGATTCGCAATGAGAAAAGCAAGTGGTTCTTTTTTGTCTACTAGTAAAAATGGTTTCAAACCTAAAACCGTTTTTATCCTCCTAAACTCAGTGTTTGGAAAAAATCCTTCGATGTCAATATTGTAAACATAATTTTTCCCAATGTGAAGTTTTGCATTGTCTACTACTGACCTTGAAGGAATAAAACCGAAGGCGTTTTTGTGTGGTATAAAAACAGAATTCAAAACTTCATTAATACACTTCTGAATTACTTTTAATTTGTATTTCGGAGCTGATATTGGTCTTGTTTCATTTTTATTCTTCTTCGCAATTTCAAATTTTATGTAACGATCTTTTTTTTTAAAAGCATAATAGTTTAAATCACGCTTTTCAATTTTCAGTTTCAGTTTAGGGTCCTTATTAGGATATTTTTCATCGTAAATCCATTGAAGTAACATCGCAAACTGTTCAACAGTTTCAACAAGTTGAAACTTATCTTTAATTTGTTCTTTTTGCTCGGTTGTTAATTTCATAGATAAATAAATGAAGCATCTGCTAGGGTTTTCTTTATGGATGTATATCGATTCAAATACAACAACATCATATTGATCTACTATTATTTCGATTCATTTTAATTTTAAATCATATAACTCAATGATTAAGCGTTAGCAATGAATCATAATAGCTAACCTTGGAAATACATCCAGCAAATCGCTGGACAAGGGTTCAAAACCCCGTTTATGTGCAGATGCTTCAAGTTGCAAATTTAGTTTAGTTAATCACTCTGAAAGTTAAGTTCAATCGTTCACCTATTTTTAATGCTGTTTTAGGGACCTGATGTTGCCAGAAATGTTGTGTTGATCCTTGCATTACCAAATAAGTTCCATGATTTAACTCCACTTCAAATTTATTTTTGTGGTCGTCATTTCTCCGCAATTGAAATCTTCTTGAAGCTCCGAAGTTAACTGAGCCAATTATCGGATTTTGCCCTAATTCTTTTTCATCATCAGTATGCCACCCAACATAATCTTGTCCATCACGATAACGATTCAGCAGGACACTCGTAAATTTGACTTTGACAACTTCTTCAATTTTCTCTTTAATAAAAAGCAGCTCGTCAGTCCAAGGTAAAGGATGTAAGGTAATACCTGAATAAGTATATGGCTTTTGATTTTCTCCATACCAAGCAGAGAGCCGAGGTAATGGCAATTCTTTTCCATACATGATAATCTTATCTTGCCTCCATTGTATAGTGTCAAGCAACGTCTTTAAAAGCTTGTCGCTAGTTGACTTATTAAAAAATTCAGGATAATAAATCAGTTCGGCATCTTTCAGTTGGATATTTGGATTAGTTACTTCAACAATTTGATTGAATAAATCCATTGTCTTAATTGTATTATTCATTGTGCGAAATTTAGGGTTTTTATTGATTGGTTTTAAAAATGAACTGAATTTTTGAAACTGAATGACTGACTTTTCGCATTGCACTTGGCCGGAAAATTTCAGTTACCGATGAATCCGACTTTGCTGAAAGTAAAGTAGCTGAAGGAAACATTTCATAAAACGCTTTCAATCGAGAGCTACCATAGTTTAATGGACTTACACAAACAAAATAATTTGTTCCAGTCTGTGATTGTCTGATTGATTGAGCAACATTTTGCAAACTTATATTGTAAATGTCAAGAAGATTTGAGAACAAATGAATCTTAATTGCAGTAGGCGAAGTATGCAATTGATTTTCAGAAATATTGTCAGCTCTTTCATTCAACAAAGCTGTTTCAGGTTTTGGAATGCGTTGGTAAATGGCATCTATGTGTTCGCTACCTCTTATCAAGGCTGCTCTTGACGGCTCAATTAAATTAAATCTGAAAATATCAAGAATGATGTTTTTTTCCCTTATAAAATCTATAAGCACACACGAAGCGAATGCTTGTCCGCAACCCCAGTCAATTATTTCAACTGATTGTCCATGTAAGCTGCGGTCAGTAAACAATTCACAAAATGCCTGATTGAGTTTGTGCCTGTGCATGTCGGCATAACAGGCTAAGTAAGCATTAAGTTGTTCGTGTGTTTGTAGAATTGCCGTTCCATTAGCTAGCGAACGGTAATAGAGTTGATAGCCATTCGTTGGGAAATGATTAATGTTGAATTCAATTATCCCTTTGAAGGTTGGATTTAGTGCGATAGCATTTTTTACATTTTTGGCGTAAGCAGTTGAGCATGTCATACACATAGGCTTTGAGTTATAGTTTTTGCGATTGTTATGATTTCGGATGCAAAATTGATTTCGAAGTGTTCAGTCAAACTGAACTAAATAGAAAATTTAATTTATACCTATGAATTCATTTTTTTATTGATTCCGGTGCAAACAAATACTATATTTGTTCAGTCAAACTGAACATATATGTCAATCAACAAAAAGGCACTCACTCGTTACCTTGCGTATGACAAGTGCTTACGTAATCCAGGCAAACACACTTGGACTGATTTACTTAACAAAGCCAATAAAGCATTGGCAGAAGAAGGGTTAGAAGGAATCGGAAAAACTCAATTTTATGCCGATATGCAATTCATGGAGTTCTCAGAATGGAAAGCGCCGATTGAAAAATACAAAGAGGGAAGAACTGTTTTCTTCCGTTACGCAGACAGGAACTATTCAATCAACAATCAGCCCTTGAATGAAACGGAAGTAAAACAGTTGAAGTCAGCTATTCAAGTTCTAACACGATTCAAAGGCATGCCACAATTTGAATGGGTCAATGAAATTATTCCTGCTATTGAAACCAAACTTGGTTTGGTTGCTACAGAAAGAGAAGTTATTTCTTTTGAAAGCAACATTGACTACGAAGGCTTGAATTACATCACACCTATTTTCAATGCAATCATTCACAATAAAGTTTTGATGGTTTCCTATCAAGATTTTAAAAGTCCGATTTCCTATGAAGTGGAATTTCATCCTTATTATTTAAAGCAGTTCAACAATCGTTGGTTTGCGTTTGGTTTTAATCCGGCTCGCAAACAAGAAAACTGGAATATGGCTCTAGATAGAATAAAACATTTGGAAGAAACTAAAATGAAATATGTGTTCAAAGAAATTGATTGGGATGATTACTTTTCGGACTTTGTAGGTGTATCAAAGAAGGAAGGAAAATCAATTGAAATAAAACTGTTGATTCTTGATTCGGAACAAGCAGCATACATTAAAACAAAACCATTGCATCAAACTCAAAAGCCACTCAAGCAAGTTGAAAATGGATTTGAAACAAGCATTAATGTTATTCCAAATTACGAATTAGAAAAATTAATAATGTCTTATGGGGAACGAATTAAAGTATTAACACCAAAACAATTTCAAATTAAAATAAGTGAGCGGTTTAAAAAATGTTTTAAATTGTATGCGCAAAAATAGGCCTCATTGTTAAAATACCAATCTCCATACTTGAAATGAAACAAATCCTTCATCATTTACAGTCTTCAGATACTTTCCTTTTTTCCACAGACAACCTCTTCCAGCGAATCACTCCTTAGCACCCCAGCGAATCAACAGCGAAGCGACAACGTCTCCTAACGCGTCCTAACGAGCCCTAACAAAAAGCAAAAAGCCCCATTCTTGCGAAATGGGGCTTAATGTTCCGCCAACTGGCGGACGAATCTCGAGGTCCCGAGCGGATTTGAACCGCTGTACAAGGTTTTGCAGACCTCTGCCTAACCACTCGGCCACAGGACCTTTTAAATTGAAAATTGAAGAATGAACCCTTCGACAGGCTCAGGGCAATATTGAAGAATGGGTTTTAAAGAAGCATTCTGCAAATTCGAAAGAGTTTTGCTCCTTCAACTGTCTTCAACTCCCGTCGTTTCGGGGCTGCAATAATAGGAAATTTTACGGGAAAATGCGCAAATCGTTGGGGTTGGAGGAAGAAAAATTGCCGGAATATCAGCTGTTTTCTTACTTCAACGCGCCTTTGGGCAGTTGACCGAATGTCATTCCGGTCTGACTACCTGATTACCATAACCTTCCTCATGCCTGTCCACTTCTCTGTCGTGAAGCTTACCAGGTACATGCCTTCCGCGAAATTCAGGGTAGGGATTTCAAAACGGCCCTGTGATGCAGGGGTCGCTTCGTAAACTGTTTGCCCTTTCAGATCGGTGATCTTTATTTTTACATTTTCAACCGGCAGCGAAACGTATAACATTCCGGCGGCCGGATTCGGATACAATGAAATTCCGTCGGCCAGCGATGTTTCGTTAACGCCTGAAATAATATTGTCGAGCTTCGAAATAAAGATGTCGGGGAAGCCTGTCGTTACCGCATTCGTAATTGTAATTGCATCGAATGTTATAACCGGACTATGAAATGTTCCCGCTAAGTAAATATATCCCATGGCATTCATCGAAACAGAACCTGTCAGATCGGAATTCGTTCCGCCTGCCGATTTTGCCCACTGGAAATTTCCGTTCTGATCAAACTTCGAAATGAATACTTCATCGTTTCCAAGTGCCGACAGAGTGTAATTGCTTATAGTCGGATCACAATTGAGCGATGTTATATAATATCCCGCGACGACAACATCGCTCGTAATCTGATCAATCACTATTGATTGTCCCTGTGCACCGTTCGAAGCTGTTGTCGTCAATGCTTTCGCCCATCTGAAATCGCCTGCATTGTTCAGCTTCAGCACATACACCGCATTCGCTCCTCCTGCCGTCAGATTATTCGTTGAAGTCGTATCGGGATCAAAGTCAACCGTACCCGTAAAAACTCCTGTTGCATAAATATTTCCTGCACCATCGACAGTTATACCAAACCCCCTGTCACCATTCGTTGATCCGATTGATTTTGCCCACACGTAATTTCCCGATGCATCGAGTTTCGAAATAAAAATATCGGGACCCGCGCCGTTTGAGGTAAGTGTGGCCATGCCTGCACCCGGATCGAAATCGGCAGACGATGCAAAATAACCAGTCGAATAAACATTGCCGGCAAGATCTACCGATAACGACTGTCCGCGATCACCACTGGCACCTCCCATATTTACTGCCCAAATCAAATCACCGGATGAATCGATTTTTGCAATAAAAATATCCTGAGAACCTGCAGAGGTCAGGTTGAAATCCACAAGTGAATCGGGATCAAAATCTGAACTGCCGCTGAAGTACCCGCTCAGGTAAATTTTTCCGTCCATGTCCGTCACAATGTTCGTTGGCTCATCAATGGAGCCCCCTCCGATTTTCCATACACCCAAAAAATTTCCACTGGTATTTATTTTCGAGATGAAAACATCATAGCTACCGGCCGATTGCAATTCTGTCGTATCGGGTCCCGGATCGAAATCAACCGATGAACTAAAATGTCCTGTCATATATAAATTACCAAACGGATCGATTGTTATCGAAATGCCTTCATCTGTTCCTGTTCCTCCGAAAGTTTTCACCCAGAGAAAATTTCCTGCCGGATCTAATTTTAATAAGAACACATCAAGGTCTCCGTTTGATGAATGAAAATCCATATTGGATCCCGGATCAAAGTCAATCGTTCCCTGGAATGACCCTGTTATATAGCTGTTGCCGATTAAATCCGTCGCGACAGAATTTCCTTCATCATTCTGTATGCCGATTATTCCTTTGGCCCAAAGCCAGTCGGGAGATTGTGCTTCTGTTTTAGATATGCCTGTTATTACAGTCAGAAAAAAGAGGATTGAGTAGATTTTTAGTTTCATGGGGAGTGGATTAGGTGGTTTTGAATAAATGCTAATATAGTAGTTAGTATTTAGTAATTAAAGATTAAAAATTAAAAATTATGGCCACACACTGGCGGTAGCAAAGGGGGAAACAAGGAATTCTGGAAACCTGGAATATTGGAACGGGTTTAATTACAAATTACAAATTAAAAATTACAAATTACGAGGGCTTTGTAGGTAGGTTGACTTGGAATTTTGGAATCCTGGAAAATTGGAACGGGTTCAATTACAAATTACGTCCCTAAGTTTCGGGATACAAATTACGAGGGCTTTGTTGGTGGTTTGTATTGGAATTTTGGAATCCTGGAATATTGGAATATTTGAGCAGGTTCAATTACAAATTACGTCCCGAAGTTTCGGGATACAAATTACGAGGGCTTTGTTGGTAGGTTGACTTGGAATACTGGAATACTGGAATACTGGAATATTGGAATATTGGAATAATGGAATTTTGGAATTTTGGAATGACTGGAATATGCAGCTCCGCTGCGCTGCGCCCAAACGTTAAAACTCCCTCAATTCAAACTAAATCCGAACCCTTCCCGTTTCGAACGAATGGGATCAATGCAAACACACATGAGCTGCGCATTTCTGATGTGTCACTTCATCGCAAATTGCCAGCATCACGATTTTTCTCCTGATAAAATTTATAACTATAAAGTTAATCTTGAAATTCCTCTTTTTCAATGCGACATATTGGGCAACAGGATTGAAAATACTCCTATGTATGTGGCAGAACCGGGATCAATATTTACTGTTATAAATGTAACGGAAGGAGATTCACTAATCATCCGTTTCTGGAAATGGAAGGACAATGAATTGATGAATGAACGGTTATGTTATTCCGATTCACTGAATTCTCAGCGGAAGTATTTCATCATTGCAAATTGTCTTCGCAAAAATACGGTTCCCCGATACGGGAGTAAGGTTTCTTTCACTGCGGGGAATATTTTAGTTCCGGTGAAAATGAGACTGAGCAAATTCGATTTCTCCAAGGATTTCACACTCGGTCCGGTGGCGGGAATCAAAATGAGGCTTTCTCATTACTCTCGTAACTGTATTAATTTTCTTGCAGGACTGGGTGTAACTTCGGTTACGTTAAATGGTCAGTCGACTGACGGACGTATTGAAGAGGATACTGATGTGCCTGCGCTTTCTCCTTCGCTGGGTGCGGTGTTTGATTTTTTTAGTCAGACGCAGGCCGGGCTTTTTATCGGATGGGATTTTATTTCGAATAATGAAAATGTGAATTTTGTTTATAATGGAAAGATGTGGATTTCGTTCGGACTTGGATTTTCAATTTTGACTAAGGGGGGGACGGAGGTGATGGAGACGGAGGAGGAGTAACAATTACGAATTACAAATTACAAATTTCAAATTACGAGGGCCTTGTTGGTAGTTAACCTTGGAATCCTGGAATATTGGAATAATGGAATAATGGAACAGGTTTAATTACAAATTACAAATTACGAGGGCTTTGTAGGTAGTGTTCCTTGGAATCCTGGAATTATGGAATAGTGGAATAGTGGAATAGTGGAATTTCGCGCTCTCTCCCATATCCCCTACTTTTCCTTTCCCAAAAAATTCCCTATTTTGTATCTTCTACAAGTACAATGAAACACACATTCCGGGTATTTTTATTTTTTCCTTTGGTTTCGTTTGCGCAAAATTCACCAAACCAACCGGCAATTGTAAATCCTCCAAATAATTCATTGAATGTTCCGACCAGTACTTATCTGAGTGTGACTCCGACTGATCCGAATGGCGGGACACTTTCTGTCGCATTTTATGTGAGGCCTTGTCCGCCGGCACCGGGAGCTGATTTTACCATTGTCCCGATTCCGGATACACAGTATTATACATCACAACTGAATGGCGGTACGAATGCCATGTATAAATCGCAGATGAACTGGATCGTGAATAATCGTGTCGCGCAAAATATCGTTTACGTTCAGGGTCTTGGCGATTGTGTCGAGAACGGCGATAATGTTTTGAACGAATGGAAACGTGCAGACACAGCTGTGTCAATCATCGAGAATCCGGTTACGACATCACTCACTTACGGAATACCGTACGGTATGAATGTCGGTAATCATGATCAGACACCGACAGGAAGCGCGGGCGGAACTACAACACTCTTCAATACATATTTCGGTGTTTCAAGATTTGCAGGACGACCTTACTATGGCGGACATTACGGATCGAATAACAACAACAATTACGTTTTATTTACTGCAAGCGGAATTGATTTTATCGTTTTCAATCTTGAGTATAATACCAGTCCGTCAACAGCACTTCTCAACTGGATGAAAAACCTTTTAGCGACATACAGCAATCGTCGCGCAATCATTGCAAGTCATTACATTGTTACATTATACAATACATTCGGATTTGAAGGAGAAGCGATATACAATGCGGTGAAGAGTTATCCGAATGTTTTTCTGATGTTATGCGGACACATTACCGATGAGAGTCGCCGGGTGGATTCATACAACGGGAACATCATTCATTCACTTCGGTCCGATTACCAGGGTCGTGCGAATGGAGGAAACGGATGGATGCGCCTCATGAAATTTTCTCCGGCTAACAATACGATCCAGGTGAAGACTTTTTCGCCATGGCTGAATCAGTACGAGACGGATACAAACAGTCAGTTTACGATCAATTACGATTTGTCTCCTTTCTATACATTGCTTGGAACAACGAATGTTTCATCGGGATCAACAACGATGTTTCCTTATAATAATCTGTCGCCGAATACATGCTATCAATGGTATGTGAAGGTGAGTGATGGAACGAATACGACGACGAGTCCGGTGCAGATTTTTACAACAGGAACATGGACTTCGAATGTTACTCTCAATCTAAAAACATTTATACAGGGATATTATCGCGGCGGAGGCACAATGGCATCTGTATCAAATGCCGGAGTTTGTGATACGATAACTGTTGAATTGCGAAATACCTTAACCCCTTTTTCGAAAGTGTATACAGGTATAGCGGCATTATCGCTTGGGGGAAATTATTCGTATTCGTTTCCATCGTCGGTTTATAACAATTCGTATTACTTAGCTGTTAAACACAGAAATTGTCTCGAGACCTGGAGTTCGTCACCGTTGCTGTTTAATTCCTCAACTGTCAGCTATGATTTTACCACAGCAGCGAATAAAGCATACGGCAGTAAACTATCTGTTTTACCCGATGGAAAATACGGATTGATATCGGGTGATATTAATCAGTCAGGAACGATTGATACGACTGATCATTCATCCCTACATGCAAATTTATTATTGTTTACTCCGGCGAACTACAGTTTATATGATCTCAACGGGGATCTGACGATTGATGAAATTGACGATTGTTTGATTGAGAATAATTTGGGCAGGAGTTTGAGCAGGCCGTGACTGGGTAATAGAAAAGATTTTTTAATTGGGATCGTAATATTTATTCCTTCGTTGAAAACTGTTGCCCGGGGATTGGTGTCGCTTCTTTATCACGAGGTCTGACTGAAGGTGTATGACCTGCGCTCATTTTAATGTATGTCGGGGGTATTAAAAAGGAAAGTGACACACCTGCGGTACATCACTTTCCTTTTTAAAACCCCCGATAATATTTGTTGATCAAAAAACTCGCAACTTTTTTTAGGCCGATGTTACTATTTAATTTACTGATGAACCCGGCACTAAAGCGCAGACTTATATTTATTCACACATTAATTTATAACTCCTGTTTCAACTTCTTAATATTACACTTAATTGTAATATCACTTCTTCTTTAAAATTGCTCTCATTCGGTTGAGTGTTTCACATACTTCGAATTCCTGCATCTTCTCCATTATTGCAATGCAGGCATTAAGTATTATTATTTTTTCTTCTTTGGGAAATGATGGATCTTCATACAAGTAAGCCATGCGATCGGCGGAATTCATATCCTGTAACTCATATGCCAGTGTAATAAATCTCTTTCGTATATCTGTATCTTCTTCCTGAAGATTTTTCATGTTCCGGTACTTGATGCTTAGCAGCTTAGACCGGGTTAAGACTTTCTTTTGTTCAATCGTCTCCTTAGCAGATTGAACATCTGCAAGAAATTGAATGCGTGATGAAACGCTTTTGAATTTCCTGGTTTCTGTTTTGAGTCGACGTGCTTTCAAAGTAAATGGTTTTAGTACTATGAATGTCGATACAATATCAACCGGTCGAAATAGATACGCTTACATACTTTTTGACGATGAAAAACACAGCGTCATGTAGTAGTAGTAACTACAAAAACATGCGAGTGAATGTGAACGGACTGATTGAGGATGTAAATGATCAATTACTAATGATTAAAGAGTACTGATCAAGGCTTCTGCACCGTCTTAAACAAATTATTCTCCACTAAACTATAATCCGGCGAATCAACAAAATTGTCGCCATCTAAATCTTCGGGAATATATCCTGTAGAAAAGAGCATTGCATCATTCGCTATTTCCGTCATGTCAAGAAAATCGACCACACCATCTTTGTTTACATCTCCGCTTCGGATTACAAATACTCCGGAAACATCAGCCTGATTATTGCCAAAGGCCTTTGAAGCCGCCGTGGTGAAGTCGTACTGTATAACAGAATCAATAATTGCAACAGCCGATGAACTCCATGTCTGTAAACAATTTCTGTGATCAATGACTATATAATAAGAATTACCAAATAAAGACGGAGGAAATACAAAATCGGCCTGACCGGTTAAATTCAGAGCCATCTTGACCGCAGATACAACATTATGCGGCGCTGCGGCATTAGCCAATGAAACCGTTACCGAATCACTGTTGCCGTTTGACAGCACACTTCTCATTTGTCCGCCTACTTCTTGCAGTCCCTCTATCATTACACTAATTTTAATGGTAATATTTTCGATGTGAAGAAAATTATTCGCGCTCTGACCCTGTCCGCATCCGAAAACTTTGATCGGTCCGGTTGTATTTCCAGCCGGCACAGTCGCATTAATTACATTATTGTTTACTATCGAAAACGTAGCGTTGATATTATTGAATTGAACGGCAGTGGCAGTAAGAAAACCGCTACCGTTAATCGTTACCTGCATTCCCGCATTTCCGCCTGTAGGAGAAAATGTATTTACAACGATGGCAGGATTGACAGACATGACAACTACATTTGAAATTGCAGGATTTCCTGTCACACACGATGCATTGGAAACCATTTCGCAATTTATCAGATCACCATCTATAAGAGATGAGTTGGAATAAACAGTACTGTTTGTTCCGACATTCTGGCCATTCTTTTTCCACTGATAAACAGGATTCGCTCCGCCATTTACCGGTACTGCTGTGAATGTAACGTTGGTGCCGGGGCAAATTACGCTTCCCGGTGAAGGAGTGACACTCACTGAAGGAGTTACAGAAGGAGTTACAGACATTGTTAAGCCATTCGAAGTTGCCGGACTACCGGTTACACATGTTTCACCTGAAGTGAGTATGCATGTTACCACATCGCCGTTTGCCAGAGAAGTATTCGAATACGTCGGACTATTCGTTCCAACATTCGTACTTCCGACTTTCCACTGATAGGAAGGAGACGCTCCGCCATTTGTGGGTGTAGCGGTGAAAGTGACATTCGTACCCGAACAAATTGTTGTGCCCGGATTCGCCGCGATTGAAACGGATGCGGCGACATTCGGATTTACCGTCATCGTCAAACCATTTGAAGTAGCCGGACTACCGGTTACACATGTCGCATTGGAAGTCAGCACACAGGTTACGACATTTCCGGTTGCCAGAGATGAATTCGAATACGTCGGACTGTTGGTGCCTACATTCGTACTTCCGATTTTCCACTGATAAGAAGGGGAAGCTCCGCCATTTGTCGGCGTCGCGGTGAAGGAGACATTCGTACCCGAACAAATTGTTGTGCCCGGATTCGCCGAGATTGAAACGGATGCGGCGACATTCGGATTTACTGTCATCGTCAAACCATTCGATGTGGCCGGACTACCTGTTACACATGTCGCATTAGAAGTCAGCACACAGGTTACGATATTTCCGGTTGCCAGAGATGAATTCGAATACGTCGGACTGTTGGTGCCTACGTTCGTACTTCCGACTTTCCACTGATACGACGGGGAAGCTCCGCCATTTGTCGGTGTAGCGGTGAAAGTGACATTCGTACCCGAACAAATTGTTGTGCCCGGATTCGCCGAGATTGAAACGGATGCGGCGACATTCGGATTTACTGTCATCGTCAAACCATTCGATGTGGCCGGACTACCTGTTACAC
>CAZAON010000470.1:0-24706 GCA_964486655.1 uncultured Flavobacteriales bacterium | reverse complement strand
ATTTTTATATTTAATTGTCCAGATAATTATAAACTCAATAAGCATCACGGAAAGATATACCTTTCTACAAAAACTATCAATAATAAAGACTGTGGAGTAGTAAATTCTGCCTTGTTCTGTTGTAACAGAGAGGTATTTACTGAAGCGAATCACCACAATACCTGCCTACATAA
The DNA here is from genome assembly GCA_964486655.1 of uncultured Flavobacteriales bacterium. Lineage (GTDB taxonomy): Bacteria > Bacteroidota > Bacteroidia > AKYH767-A > 2013-40CM-41-45 > JADKIH01. The sequence continues at coordinate 24,533 of CAZAON010000470.1, read as the reverse complement.
AAAAGTGGCAATTACAGAAAAGGGTGAAATAAAAAATTGCCCAAACACTCCGAAGATTTACGGTAATATAAATGATTTACGTCTTAAAGAAATTGTTTCCACTGAAGATTATCAAATAATTGGAAATATTAAAAAGGATGAAATAAATGTATGTAAAGAATGTGAATTTCGATATGTATGTATCGACTGTCGTGCCTTTTTGGATGATCCTGAAGACATACATAGCAAACCATTAAAATGTGGGTATGATCCTTATTCTGGTATTTGGCAGGATTGGAAATCGTTAAGTAAAAACATTAATGCTATGAAATATTATGAGTTTGACGTAGATTTATAATATTAGAATTTATTAACTAGAGATATCATTACTCCCTAAATGTAGAAAAATCCGTTGGCAGGCATTTCAAGATTCAGAACTCCTAAGTTACCTAAAACATTTGGGTCTCGTACCTGCGTTTAGTGAAGTAAGTGTGACTTGACAAATTCAAATCATTGCGATGCATTGAGTTCGCGCTACTTCGTCCCTCACCAACCCTTCAAGCTGGAAAAAATATCCTCCGAAAAATAAGGTAATAAGGTTGGGAATGGGGGTCATGCTTTTCTATGAAGGTGAGAATAAAATTAAGGTTCGTGTATTCGATGAACCATTATCAAGTTTACAATTTTTGTTAATAAATTTTAGCAGCCTAAGCCTTAATTTCCCTTCAACTTTCATAGAAAAAATAAATCATATTTCCTCCAACCTTATTACCCTATTTGAAAAATTTACCAAACATTACAATACAATCATCTGTGAGAAAAGGGTTAATTGTTAATTGCAAATTGTTAATTCTTATTTGTCAATAATAAATTCCGACTCCATTCCCTCCTACCTTTACAAATTCAAAACAATTTGTGTGCAAAATCTCAAAGCTAATCCCGAAAACTATCGGGACTCAAAATTCCTCAAAAAGGCATTAAAGACTTTAATTATTCTCCTTTTCGCCTTCAATACCGCTTCCGCCCAGGAAATGTGGGGCATCAGCAACAGCAACTTCGCCGGCAACATGGGAATTTTTCTGAATCCCACTACCATCGTCGGGGCTCCTTATCAATATGAAATCAATCTCGTCGCCTTCGACGCTTTTGCAGAGAATGCGAATGTCTATACGCTGAAAAATGAGAAATCACTCTTTCACGGAATCACAGGTAGCGTGCTGCCTCCCGATACAAATTTTGATCAGTCCGATTTGCAAAATACATTCGCACATACATTAATCATCGGTCCGTCTTACATCAGAAATAAAAATACCTGGGGCTGGGGCATTCATACCGCTTATCGATCCGAGTTCAGCGGCACTGATGTCACTCCCGAATTTGCCGATATCGTGTACTATCATCCGCAACCAACCGCGGCCGGACTTGACCGTTCTTTACATCCATTCTCCTCCGCTTATGCAACCTGGCTTGAATTAGGCGGAACGTATGGGAAGGTTTTTAAGGAAGACGAATTCAATGTCTGGAAATGGGCCGTAAACGTTAACGCGCTGGCAGGATTATCGGGATATTATTTCGATGCAAAGAAGTTTGACTATACGACATTAAACTCCGGCCAGATGGTCGTTCATAATTCCGATATCACCATTGGCGAGGCAATGAATACGGATAATCAATCAATGTTTGGTTTGCACGGGGCCGGACTGAGTACAACTGCCGGACTTACCTATATCAAGAACATTAATCGCGGCGCTTTCGATTGTAACATGAGTAACGACAGGCAGAGAAAATATAAATACAGATTGGGTTTTACCATCATGGATCTCGGACTTATCCATTATTTCAGTAATGCGAAAGTCAGCACCGTTTCTACTGCAAGCGATGTAAACTGGAACGGCCTCGATACTAATGAAACCAATTCGATCAAAACAATTGACAATGCGCTTGTGACTGAAATCGGCGGCACGACCGAAGATAAATCATTCAACGTCTGGCTTCCGCTAGCCGCTTCCATACAATTCGATTACCAGATAAAACCAAACTGGTTTGCAAACCTGACCGCATTGAACCGTTATCATTTTACGGCTAATCAGATTTCGCGGGGGAATCAGATAAATCTTTCGGGACGCTATGAACGTCGCCGTTTTGAAGCGGCATTAAGTTTTTCTTTATTTGAATATGAAAAACCTTCTGTAGGCCTCGGTCTAAGATACCGTTTCTTCGTCATCGGAACCGATCGATTACTATCAACACTCGGCCTTACCGACGATAACAACTACGATATTTTCTTTGGATTAAAATTTCAGTTCTGCAAAAAACCGTTTAGTCCGGGACCGGATTGTCCGGCATACCTGAGCAATTAAAAACTAAAGTTTACTAATTTTTTACCCTTAAAATTCTTGCTTCGGGGATCTGCGCGAAAATTTTCTCGCAGATGTTCGCATATAGTCAGAGCCATATTAAATCGTTAGTGGTCTAACAAAACAATTTGCCGGTCATTGTTCTAAATAAGTTCGGTAGATTAGCGCAGATCCGGTGTAAAGGAATATGAAAATGAGAAAGCAGTTCTTAATTAATTCACCTTTTTGCTTTCATCGGCCTCTTTCAGCATCAATTCCCTTATATATTTCACCGGAGAACTTCCGAAACTTAAAAACTTCTCATGAAACTCTTTCAGATTAAACTTGTCACCCAGTTTCTTTTTCATTTCTTCTCTGAATTCATAAATTTCAGAATAACCCGAGAAGTATGATGTTAACTGAACCTGCGTGAGAGAAACGCGACGCCATTTGTTTTGAGCTTCGGTCTGCTGTTGAAAGGCCTGATTGACCAACAAATCCATTGCCTGTTCTTTCGTCATGTCGCCGGCATGAACACTATAGTCGAGAATGAAATTACAGGTTGCGCGAAGGTTCCATTTGTAATACATCAGCCACATGGCAGGATCATTATCGCCATATCCCTCTTCCATCATCATGCGCTCGGTATAGACAGCCCAGCCTTCAACCATTGCACCGTTTCCTAAAATCGATTTGATAATACTTGGCGACTGATTGCTGTAAATTAACTGAGTATAATGTCCCGGAATTGCTTCGTGAATATTCAGTATCTGTAAAATGTAATGATTGTATTCACGCAAATAACTTTCAGCTTTCTCTTTCGGCCATCCCGATAAACTGCCGACATTATAATATGTATTCCCCTTCTTATCGTATGGCCCCGGAGCATTAATCGATGCACCTGCAACTCCTGCCATATAATCCGGCTCCCTTCTTACCACAAGAGGTTTTGACGGATCCATATAAATAAGATTTTTCTTATTCACGAAATCCGCAAGTTCTTTAAGTTGTTTCTCAATAGCAGTCTGGAAAGAATCAGGCTGCACGTGACGAACAGAAAGTTTGTCAATCACCATGCGAATAACTTTTAGAGTATCATCAGGCATTTTTTCACTACCCATTTGCTCAGGCCACAGTTTGACTGCTATTTCATACATCTTGTTATGAAGTTCCTTCTTATGTTCAACCGCCTTTTGAAAAACCTCCTCAGGAGTATAGGCAGACATTATGTCGAACTCGAATTTCTTAGCATATAAATCCTTCCCTAATCTGAAACTTCGCGGAGTATCATTCTTCAGTTGTTTCAACCACTCTACATATCCGTTTATTGCTGAAACTACTTCAAGAGAACGATCGGTCAATTGCTTCTTTTCAGCCTCAGACAATTTTGAATTCTTCAACGCTTCAGGAAGATCATTTTTAAAAACACCCATAGCACCGGTATTCTGGTCAATAGCAAGTTGAGTGTGTTCAATCGTTGGATTTTTAATATTAGCCTTTGCAGCTTCATAAAAAGCCGGAATATTTTCCATTCTCTTATAGAAACTTCTCAGACGAACATCCAGGTCATCGTAATTATTATTAAGCATATCTCCAAAAATGCTTCCGACATTATAAGAAGACGGGTCCCATTCATACGATTTCATATCCAGATTTCCCCAAACAGATGCTTTTAGCTGATTTTCGATCAGGTAATAATCGGTGCGGTTATTATCACTTAATTGTTCCGGATTAAACTTTTTCAAAGAGTCCAATTCGGCATTTAAAAAAGTCTGCTCTTTATTACGCTGAGCCTGATCAGGAATATTTAGAACATCATCATATTTATGAAAACCAACAGAGCTTGCCCATGTAGGATACATCTCCCAAAAGCGTAAAATCAATCCTTCTTTATAAACAGAAAAAGCCGTATCAGCTTGAGCTGATGTTTCATTTTCATTTCCTTTTCTTTCACTACATCCGATAGCAATGGTTGCTAATATTAAAATACTTGTATAGATCTTCATTTTCCCTGATTTGTCAGGCTAAATGTAGAAAAAAATAGTGTGGCAGATGAATTAGTTAACTTATCTTAACAGAGAGAAGGGTAAAGTAGTTAGTATTGAGTATAAAGCACTGAGAATATTATATTCATTGCCTTACTTAACACAATAAAATTTTCCAGATGCATTCGCCTTGCCACTCATTTGTCTACCCAAAAAACAATTATCTTTCCTCTAAAATTTTATTAACCACATGTTAAAACTCGAGCGAAAATCCAGCAAGCTTCTGCCACTGAGGCAATTCTATCTCAGACTGTTTTATAATTTAATGATTGCCTTAGCAATTATAATTGTTTCTCTTTCCCTGGGTATCTGGGGTTATATGCACTATGCCGGACTGTCATTTGCCGATGGCTTGTTGAATGCCAGTATGATTCTCAGCGGAATGGGACCCGTTGACACTTTGAACAATAATCCCGCAAAATATTTCGCATCTTTTTATGCTCTATTCAGCGGAATTACATTTCTTTCAACTGTCGGAATTTTATTTGCCCCCATACTACACAGGGCAATGCACAGATTTCATTTGGAAGACGAGTAAAACATTATGTAAATATTCAAGAATAATATTTTATTTTACGGCATTGAAAGATCCAATATAAATGAAAAACAATATCTACCTGCTTAGCACCCTCTTAATAGTAGCAGCTTGTAATCAACCCAATCCTAATCAAGACGCCAAAAATCCTGAAAATATTTCCAAGCCCAATATTCTTCTAATAGTTGCGGATGATATGGGATATAGTGATATTGGTCCTTATGGTGGCAATATTCAAACACCGGTAATTGACAACCTTGCAAAGGAAGGCAGGTTGTTTTCCAATTTTCATGTATTGCCCACATGCTCTCCGACACGATCTTGTTTGTTAACCGGTAACGATAACCATGTTGCCGGATTAGGAATTATGGGCGAAGCTGATTATCCTGCTTTACAGGAAAAAAAACTACCCGGTTACTCAGGTCATCTTAGCGATCAGGTAGTAACAATACCGGAAGTGTTGCGTGATAATGGTTATCATACTTACATGACAGGAAAGTGGCATCTGGGTGAAGGTCCCGGACTTGATCCATATGATCGCGGGTTCGAAGAGACTTTCATATTGGGTACCGGAGGGGGTAGTCATCTGAGTGATAAAAAAGCGCTCGCTCCTCCTCAACATATGGATTACACACGTAATGGAAAGCCCGTAGAATTACCAATGGATTTTTATTCAACCAGAAATTATACAGACTCTTTGATTCAATTTATCGATTTGCATAAAGGAGACAAGAAGCCATTCTTTGGATTCCTGTCATTTACAGCAGTTCACGATCCATTTCACGCTCCAAAGGAATACATTGATAAATACAAAGGGAAGTTTAGTATGGGCTGGGATTCTCTTTTTACTTTACGACTTCGGAATTTGCAAGCTCTTGGAATTGTTTCAAATGAATTAAATCAGTTTTCAAAAAATCCGTTATTGCCAAAATGGGATAAACTCGATAATGCGCATAAAGAAGAACTTGCCCGTGACATGGAAGTTTATGCAGCCATGCTCGACTACATGGATATGAGTATTGGACGAGTGTTTGACTATCTTAAAAAAGAAGGTATGTACGACAACACAATGATTATCTTCATGTCAGACAATGGCGCAAATGGTCAACTTGCTACATTCTATCCGGGAAATGAAGATGGAAAATATTTGAGTTCATTCGATAACAAAATAGAAAACCGTGGTTTGAAAAATTCTTATGTTGAAATGGGTCCCGGCTGGGCTCAGGCATCATCATCTCCTTTCAGATTATTTAAAAGCTTTACAACAGAAGGTGGAATCAGAGCACCGTTGATAATAAAAATGCCGGGCAAAAATAATTCAGCCGGACAATGGAACAAAGGTTTCATTCATGTCAGCGATTTAATGCCTACTATTTTGGAACTATCGAATTCTGAATATCCAAAACAGCGTAATGGAAAAAATATTCATGCCATGATCGGTAAATCATTAATGCCCGTTCTGAAAGGAGATTCTGTTACCGTACATTCCAACGACGGAATGGGTTATGAGTTGTTTGAAATGAAAGCATACATTAAAGGCAACTGGAAAATTATGCGTTTGCCTCAACCATTTGGATCAGGCAATTGGCAATTGTATGACATAGAAAAAGATCCGGCCGAGACAACAGACCTCTCCGAAAAATTTCCTGAAGTAAAATCAGAATTGCTTAAAGCATGGAATGAATATGCAATACAGAATGAGGTATTTGATCACAACGGACACTACGATTCCATCTATCGTCAAAGCATAAAAGTTAATGCAAAACACTAATTCAGTTTTTCTGAATGACTACTCTCACTTGCAAAAAATTCAGGCAAATAAATCTATCCGAATTGCGATAGTTTTGTTACTTATTATATTTTCCGGTTGTAAGACCGAAGAAAAACAAGGCTACATCTGTAACAATGGCGTATGCCAGATTGGAGACAATCCGCAATATCAGACTTATACCGATTGCCAGTCCGCTTGCGCTGTATCAAACAATTTTATCGGATACAAATGTGCAAGCGGCAATTGCATTGCTGTCACTGAAAATCCACAGTACTCAACACTTACTGACTGCCAGGCATTATGTTCGGGAATTTCACCAGGATACAACTGTAGTAACGGGAATTGTGTATCTGTAATTAATGGCGCTCAGTTTTCTTCTTTATCCGCATGCCAGTCGGCATGTGTTGCCGGTAATTTCGGAACATTGGTAATTACTGCAACGTGGACAACCTTTTATGGAGTTTGTGATCCGGCATTCAATGTCAAATTTGGATTTGGAAATACTTTAGCCGATATCAATAATGATAATTTCTTTTGGCAATCGGGTTTGTATCAATTTGCTCCGGCAAATTATACTTACACTTTATTTGCCCCGGGAACATATTACTATAAAGCTAAAAAAACATATAACACTGCGGTTTGCGATACAACTCAGGGAATTCCCGCAACAGTAAATAAAACCGGAATATTCACAATAACTACCGGACAAACTACCGCTGTTAGTGTGGGGAGTTTGGATTAAGGGTAATTACTAAAACAAATCTATTACTTTCATTTTTAAAAATTCTTTCCACGGAATTCCGCTATTCCCAACAAGCAAAACTTTATCTGTTTTATATTGTTTCTTAAATGCAGTCATTCCCGATGTATTTCTTCGTGAAGCACCACTTTTCACTTCTATTCCTATAACTTTTCCTTTTCTTTCAATTACAAAATCTACTTCTTCATTCCGGTCACGCCAGTAATGAACTGTATATTCCTGGCTCAATTGATGATTCACTAAATGTGAACCAAATGCTTCTTGCATTTCTGTAAATGACCAATGTCCGATGTATGTTGTTTCGAAACGGCCAGCCAGTGATTCCGTTAATCCTTGCTGCAAAAGCAACCGCGACGAACCTAACAATATTACTTTTATGGTTTGCTTACTACGCCTGTCTTCATCCCATAACCTCTTAACTATCTCACTCCAGTTCTGAATTTTTTGAATCTCATCTATTGCTAAAATAAAATCCTGTGCTCCTTTGGATTTCCTTTGCAAACGAGCAGTCTCCCATTGCTGTTCTAACCATTCCTCTCCTGTATTGGCTTCTGCATCGGCTGAAACAAATAAATAAGGAACAGACAAGCCTTCCAGAACCTGCCCTATTAATGTACTTTTTCCTACCTGGATATAAGATATATACTAAAAAAATCCTTAATAGTTCATGGAGATGCGAACAACAAGTGTAACCGTTTTGACTAGGTGTAGTGTAAGTTTAAGTGTAGGTTTAAGCGTAAACAAACCTGCACAATCTGCCTCGTAAAAATTTACCTTCCTACCACCATCTTAATTACAGACATGCCTATATTCGAATTAACTCTCGTAAAATAACTTCCTGTAGACAGAAATTTGGTATCAATTGTCAGATAATTATATCCCGCATTTACATCCCACTGCTGATTGTAAACAAGTCGTCCGGATAAATCATAAACTCCAATTTGTAATGCTTCACTTTTTTCTCCCGAATAATTTAAAATAAATGAGCCGGTATTCGGATTCGGATATAAGCTGCAATTCAATGTCGGTTGCGAAATTGTATTTACAGCTGTCGCAAGCTGGATCGCTTCTTTCACTGCCGCATATGCATTCACTTTTCCATGACCCCATGTATTCGTTCCGCCAACCGGTAATGATCCGGTCCAGCTATCGGTTATCGCTGTTTGCCTGATGATATCCTTAACCTGCTGAGGCGTCAGATCGGGCTTAACCTGTAACATCAATGCGACAATTCCCGCTACTGCAGGACCCGACATAGATGTTCCGCTTAACATTCCATAGGGATAATAACGACTGTTCTGCGGATTCAAATATGTATTGACAACCAGGAAATAATCAGGCCCGGTACTAAAAAACGAAGAATCAAGAGAGCTTAATGCAGAGCCAACCGTTAATCCAGGCCCGGTTATATCCGGTTTTACTCTTCCGTCTACTGTCGGACCATGGCTCGAGAAGGGAACTATATTTCCCTGAGCAACATAGCTGGCATATGTCCAACTGCTTCCTGTAATATCCGTCCAGTTTACTTTAGATGCATAAGCACCGACACTGATTGCATCATCGGAAGAAGCGATATCCGAAATTGTAATTTCCCTGTCACCATCAACTGCATTCGGATTGCCAAATGATTTAAATGCACCATAATATCCTGAAGTATTATACACAAACGTATTCCAGAAATTAATTGTACCATCTGTTCCGGTTACACTGATCATGATTGAGTCGGCAGTTAATCTGCTGTCAAAATCAAAAAATATTCTCGGTTTGTTATTGAATTCTGAAGAAGATGTCATCATTGCAACATAACATGTATCGCTATTGAATCCAATCAGGTAAAATTCATGAGTAGAATCGTCCAGGCAAACATAACCGGTTGATGCAATAGCTCCGTTGTTAATCAGTGAAACTTCCGCACAAAAAGTTTTTCCCGAATCACCCCACATATCCACCCATGTCATTCCGCCTGCCGGAGAAGGCTCAATTCGTAAATAAGTTCGAACGATTGTATCCGAAGGCGAAAATGATTTTTGAATATGCAATGAATCCGTTCCGTTATTCCCGGCCGAGCAAACAAAAATATTTCCGGCAGTTACAAGGTTGGAAAGTGCCTGGCTGAATAGACCTGATCCGTCGCGGGGACCAAGCGGACTACCCCAGCTAAGGTTCACCACAGCCGGCTTGCTTTCTGAATTCGCATAAGAGAAAATGTAATTGATACCATCTATCATATTGGAAACTCCTGTGCTTATCCACTGAGATTTATCCGGAGTAATTCCGACCAAAACCATATCAGCATCGTAAGCGAATCCGCGGAAACGATTGTTCGTTGTCAAACCGCCAAAACCTGATCCGGCACAGATTCCACTTACGTGTGTAGCATGTGTCTGGCCATTATCAGTTCCCTGAGTCCACAGAGCAAGCGAATCAGTCATCTCTGTACCATATGAATATCCGGCAGGAGCCGGACCGGCAGTATTCTTTTGCATCCACACTTTCTTCACTCTGTAATTCACACCATTCGTATCGAAATAACAAGGATGCTGAAAATCATAACCTGCATCTACCACTCCGACAACAACATCCTTTCCGGAATAAGGCATTGGAAGATTAATTCCTGCATGAACAGAATCGGCGCGTGTATAAAGTCGTGCATTATCGAGTAAAGGAATTGAAGGTTCGTCCAGTTGAATATATTCGACTCCCCCGACCAATGTAAATGCCTCTATTTTATCCAATGGAATTTTTACCGTTAGTATATTTCCTGCACGAGTACCAATTTTTACATCTAATGCATTCAGATCATTTTCATTCAGAAATCCATTCGTCTTAATCATTGCACTAAGAAATATCTTATTGCCTTCTGTTATGTGAACATATTTATAAATATAATCCGCAGTCTCCTTTCTGCCTTTTTCGAGTAAAAGCTTCTTCGTAAAAGGAGAAAGTTTTGCGGAATAATTCTGCGCGAATAAATTCACAAAAGCGAATACGAACAGTAGAGTAAAGATTTTTTTCATAGAGTATTGACTTGGTTGAGGATATTGCGAAACTAACAAAAAAAAACAAGTTCCGGTTATTAAGTCAATGCGTTAAGCCGCAATTTGCCCAATACTTTTCGATCAGACATATCCATAAATATTCGATATACATTTGCAGAATTATTCTTCAATCTCCACCCGACAGCTATCGGGTTTTTAATCTTCAATTCTTTCCCTACCTTGCCCGCATAAATTCTGAAAAATGGCTTTGCAGGAAGAACTCGAATCGCAGGGAAATTACCTCTTCAAACACAGGGGCACATTTCCAATTATCATTCTTGTTGCGGGGTTTCTTGTCTTTATTCAGCCGGTCATTTATACAAGCCGCTTCTGGTGGACTGATACAATTCAGGGAAAGGTTTACGCTTACATCTGCCTGTTGACGGCTTTGGCGGGATTAGTCATTCGCTGCTATACGGTCGGGCATACGCCTGCAAATACTTCGGGTCGAAATACGGCCGGGCAACTTGCAGACCGGTTAAATACTTCCGGAATTTATTCTACGCTCCGACACCCGCTTTATCTCGGCAATTTTTTCATGTGGCTCGGTCCGGCCATGCTTACGGCTAACCTCTGGTTCATCGTTGCCTTCATATTTATTTACTGGGTTTACTACGAACGCATCATGTTCGCCGAAGAACAATTTCTCCGTAAAAAGTTTGGCGAAGTATATACCAATTGGGCTGCCCGTACTCCCGCATTCATTCCGTCTTTTAAAAATTTTATCAAACCCGATCTTCCTTTCAGCTGGAAAAAGGTTTTAAAAAAAGAAAAGAATGGTTTAGTTGCCGTCTTTCTTATTTTTTTACTATTCTACTGGTCCGGATGTTACTTCGGAAATGAACCAATGACCGATTATTTTCTTATTTACTTCACAGTTTTTTCTGTTGTTCTTTATCTCGTGTTGAAGTATGTGAAGAAGTATTCGAAAGTTTTGGATGAAGAAGGTAGGTAGGATTCAATTACAAATTACGAATTACGAATTAAGAATTACAAATATAAAGCACACACAACTTTGCCTTCGCGCCTTCGCGAGAGATTATTTTCTCGCAAGGGCGCAAAGACGCAAAGTTGCAGAGCTGTAATATGCTGACTAAGTAAATTAAAGACCACTAACTTATTTCGATAATTCGAAAATTCAGTCAACCTATCTTCAAACAACTCCCTTCGCGCCTTCGCGAGAGATTATTTTCTCGCAAGGGAGCAAAGACGCAAAATTGCAGAGCTGTAATATGCTGACTAAGTAAAAATAAAGACCACTACCTTATTTCGATAATTCGAAAATTCAGTCAACCTATCTTCAAACAACCCCCTTCGCGCCTTCGCGCCTTCGCGAGAGATTATTTTCTCGCAAGGGCGCAAAGACGCAAAGTTGCAGAGCTGTAATATGCTGACTATGTAAATTAAAGACCACTAACTTATTTCGATAATTCGAAAATTCAGTCAACCTGTCTTCAAACAACTCCCTTTGCCTTGGTGGCTTTGTGGCAAAAAAAATCAGGCAATCCGCTTCTGCCAAATCAAAAAGTAGATTGCAACACTCATACTTACAACAGCTGAAATCATCAACGCCATTGTCGATCCGAACTGATACCAGATAAATCCTGTCAATGAACTTGATATCATCAGGCAAATACTTTGAAAACCTGAATATGTGCCAAGCGCAGTTGCTACTTCTTTCTTCTCTACAATATTGCTGATGAGGGCTTTCGAAACACCTTCTGTCGCCGCTGCGTATAGCCCGTACAGGAAAAACATTGCTATAACAACCGGAAGGCTGTCAGCCAAAGACATTCCGGCATAGACAATTGAAAATAGTATCAATCCGAATACCAACATTTTCTTTAGCCCAAATTTGTCTGAAATAATTCCGAGCGGAAAAGAAACTAAAGCATAAACCATATTGTAAAAAATATACACTCCGATAACCATCGTATCACTCAGTCCCGACTGCCGCGCCTTTAGTAACAGAAAAACATCGGAACTATTGAAGATCGTGAATACTAACATTGCTCCCGCGAATTTCCTGTATGCGGCCGGACTTTCTTTCCAATAAGAAAAAAATGAAAACAGTTTAGGTTTTTCTGAAGTATAAATTGCCTGCTTCTTTTCCTTTATTACAAATGTCAATGCAATTGCAACTATTCCCGGCAAAAAAGCGACTATAAAAAGTGTTTTGTATTCGCCCGGATTAAAATATAAGAATGCCAGGGCTATCGCCGGACCGATTGCCGCTCCGAAAGTGTCCATCGCACGATGAAATCCGAATACACTGCCTTTCTTCTCTTTACTTGTTTCATCAGAAAGCATTGCATCTCTCGCTCCGGTTCGAATACCCTTTCCTAACCGATCGATCGTTCGCGCTGTAAAAATCCAGAGCGGTGCTGTAAACAAGGCCATCATCGGCTTCGATATTGCGCTGAGTGAATAACCGAGACGTACGAAAGGCAATCGTCGTTGAGTCACATCTGACCATTTTCCAAAGTACCCTTTACTCAGTCCGGCCACAGCTTCAGCAACACCCTCCAATATTCCGATAAGTACAACAGAAAACCCAATACTCTTCAGGTAAAACGGCATGATCGGATACAGCATCTCACTGGCCATATCGGTAAACAAGCTGACAAGGGATAATACCCAGACTGTTCGTGTGATATATTTCACAGTGCGAGAGTAGCTAAATAATTCAAGAATCAATAAAATAATTAATATTCAATTTTCAATAATCAATTTTCAATAGTTGTTATCTTTGCGCCCCATGAAAACAGTCGATAATTTTAATTTCAAAGGCGAAAAAGCCCTGGTACGTGTAGACTTTAATGTACCGTTAGATAAACAGGATTTTCATATTACTGACGACACAAGAATGCGTGCCGCTATCCCAACGATCAACAAAATATTAAACGACGGGGGTGCGGTAATTCTTATGTCTCATCTGGGCAGACCGAAAGAAGGTCCGGCCGATAAATATTCGTTAAAACACCTGGTTACACATCTTTCAAAATTGCTTAACAGGCAGGTAGCATTTGCCGATGATTGTATCGGCGATCAGGCAATTAATCTTGCTAAAAATCTCAAGCCGGGTGAAGTGCTTTTGCTTGAAAATCTTCGCTTCTATAAGCAGGAAGAAAAAGGTGATAAAGATTTCGCGGGCAAACTTGCTGCACTCGGAACGGTTTATGTGAATGATGCTTTCGGTACTGCTCATCGCGCTCATGCATCAACAGCGATCATAGCCGATTTTTTCTCCGGTAAAAAATTCTTTGGCTACATCATGGGTGATGAAATAAAAAATGCGGAGAAGGTTATGAATAGTCCTGAAAAACCATTCGTAGCGATAATGGGTGGCGCAAAAGTGTCTGATAAAATTCTGATCATTGAGCAATTGATGAAAAAAGTGGATCACCTGATCATTGGCGGCGGAATGGCATTCACATTCGTTAAAGCAACGGGTGGTAAAATCGGATCATCTCTTGTTGAAGAAGATAAACTTTCCCTTGCTCTTGAAATAATTGAGAAAGCAAAAAAACTCGGAGTGCAATTGCACTTTCCTGTTGATGCGGTAATTGCCGATAAGTTTGACGCAGAAGCGAATTCAAAAGTTTGCGATGTCAATCAGATTCCGGATGGCTGGATGGGACTCGACATCGGACCGAAATCTGTTGAACAATTTTTAGCCGTTATAAAAGAATGCAAAACAATTTTGTGGAATGGTCCGGCAGGTGTATTCGAATTCGAAAAATTTGCCGACGGAACAAAAGCAATCGCACTGGGAATTGCTGATGCTACTTCAAATGGAGCATTCTCACTCATTGGCGGAGGAGACTCAGCCGCGGCAATAAATAAATTCAATCTCGGCAGTAAGGTTTCTTATGTTTCAACAGGTGGTGGCGCGTTGCTCGAATATTTCGAAGGAAAAGTTCTGCCGGGTGTCGCGGCAATAAACAGTTAATGAGATTTACGGCTTGAACGCATTAGACATAATACTTTCAATACTTCTGATAACAGGATTAGTAAGAGGTTTTATAAAAGGCTTCATACATGAAATTGCAGTATTGGGGATAATGTTCATCTGCTATTTTTTCGGTTTTATATTAGCCGAATCTGTCGCAGTATATCTCAATAAAATCATTCATACCGACCCGCATACAATGAGAATCGCATCCATCTTTGTTACATGGATTGCAATATCAATCGGAATATTTTTTCTGGCTAAACTTTTTGAGGGCCTTGTAAATATTACAGCACTCGGCTTATTCAATAAAATCGCCGGAGCTGTCTTCGGTCTTTTAAAATATGCTTTCGTAATCAGCCTCCTGCTCTACTTTCTGAATAAGTTTGAAATTAACAGCGGCTGGTTCAGCTCCGACGCAAAAGCCGATTCGTTTTTATATTACAAGGTTTTGAAGATTGCTTCATTTGTTGTTTGAGGATTACCAGGGAGATACGAAGAAGCAAAGTAAATCAAAGTCAAATTAATTAATCCGTGAAATCCGAAATTCGTAATTCGTAATTAATTAAACTATTCCTCGTTCTTTCTTGATTTTCTCATACGCATCATTAATCTTTTTAAATTTTTCCTGTGCGTCCTTTTGATATTCTTCACCAAGATGATGAACTTTATCAGGATGATATTTCACTGCCATCCTGCGATATGCTTTTTTAATTTCATCGTCGGTTGCATTTCTTTCAACTTCCAGAATTTTATAGGCAGAATCGTTGTTAACGATAAACATCGCCTTGATACTTTCAAAATCCTGCGTATGAATTCCGATAAGATGACTGATCTGGCTTATTACGCGAATCTCCGCTTCACCCGGAGCTCCATCCGAAGCCGCCAAACCGAAAAGAATATGCAACAATTGCAAACGTGAGGGACCATCAACATTATACCTGATCTGCTCGCAAACTTGTCCGATAGGAACATCCTGTTTAAGTATTTCGCGAAGAACAAGCATCCGTTCATTAGTATGCGCTTCGCCGAATTGCCGTAGAAAAAAATTTCTAACGAAATCCAGTTCCGATCTCATTAGCTTCTGATCGGCCTTCATTACGGCTGCACATAAAATTAAAAGCGACGAACTGAAATCGTTCGGAATATAATTTAAATCGGGTCGCCGGGTATACTGATTGTTAACCGTGCTTGTTTTAATAATACTTGAATCCTCGATAATTGATCCAATGATAAATCCAATGATACCACCTATCGGCCCCTTTAGCATAAATCCAAGCACTGCGAAAATCCATTTCATTCTTCAATCTTCAATTTTCAAAATACTCTACCGCTGCCTGCTTTAGCAACCAATCCTGTTCTTTCAGAGTAAGTGGAGGTAATTTATTGACTAATTCCCAATGTGGCCAGCCATCCTGGTCCAGTCCGGTCAATTGATAGTAACCAAAAGTACTTAAGAGCCTGCATACAGCGATGTGCATTAAGTCCTGTTTCTCGTCTTTTGAATATTTCTGTGGCCCTTTACCTAGTTCCTGTACGCCAATCAGGAATAAAATTGACTGCAAATCCGGTTCCTCCCCAAATTGCTCACCAAGCCGGTGACATAAAGCATCCCATTTTGATTTAAGAATTTCAAATTCGACGGCATCCATCGGCGGCAAAGGTAATTTTTCCCGTGATTAAGAAATTGACATTTGTAAACAGACAAGAGTAAACTTTGAACGAGTATTAGCGTGAAACATTGGGAATGAAAAGTGGCCTGACCATAACACCTCAAGACCAAAAGCTAACGGCTAACGTCTACAAATTAACCGTAACCTCCTCAGTCTCATGCTCTGTAAGGCGAATATATGATCTTCCTGTATCGGGACCCTTTATAGCCTCAACGTTAAGAAAAGCCTCTAATTCGAACTCAAATTCAGCCCGGCCTGCACCGTCGCTGGTTTTAGTGACACGTAGATTCGACTGAACGCCATTGACATTGTTAACGGCTGTGTCCTGCCAAAGCGTTACCGTCGCTCCGGAAACTGCAGCTTTTGTAGTTCCATCCAATACCGTTATCACAGCCACGGTTGGACCGCTTTTTTTACAGGATAAAAATGTCATGGCCATAAAAAAACTAAAAACTATCCATCCTGTAATACTGCCGGAACTTCTTTTAATATTCATCTGATTTTGGTTAATATTGTCGCTGTTAACTTTTACAAAAATATAATAATTATGAAGAAAATAGTTGCCATTTCTACGCTCTTATTACTGTTTAATGTTTCAGGGGTCTGGGCGCAAAAGGAAAGTAAAAATAATAAGGAAAAGCCAATGGCTGCCGGTACGGATGAAAAAAAAGCAGCAAATAACAATCCAATGGTTCTAATTAAAACCAGTATGGGTGATATGAAGGTAATGCTCTATAATGCAACTCCTTTGCATCGTGATAATTTCCTTAAACTTGTTCGTGAAAATTTCTATGACAGCCTTCTCTTTCACAGGGTGATTTCCAATTTCATGATTCAGGGTGGAGATCCATTATCAAAGAATGCTCCCTCCGGCACAGCACTCGGAATGGGCGATAACGGCTATACGGTTCCTGCCGAGTTCGTAGATACCCTTTTCCATAAAAAAGGAGCATTATGCGCCGCCCGCACCGAGAATCCTGCAAAAGCATCAAGCGGTTGCCAGTTTTACATCGTTCAGGGACAGAAACTGAACGACGAGCAAATCAAAATGATGGAAATGCAAAGAGGAATTAAATTGTCCGATTCACAGAAGAAAGTGTATTCAACTGTTGGCGGAACACCTTTCCTCGATAAAAACTATACAGTTTACGGTGAAGTTGTTGAAGGTCTCGATGTGATCGATAAAATCGCGGCTGTAAAAACAGCGCCGGGCGACCGTCCGATTGAAAATGTTTACATTCTTAAGATGACTGAGGTGAAGTAATGCAGGATAAAATTAAAGAGCTTATCAGTGAAGTTGAAGCTTTCACCGCTGCAACGAAAGAACAGGTCGAAGAATTTCGAATAAAATACCTGGGTAAAAAAGGTGTCCTGGCCGATTTGTTTTCAGAAATGAAAAACATCGAACCGGCTATTCGAAAAGATTTTGGTCAGCTCGTCAATACACTTAAAATTAAAGCCGAAGAGAAATTCTCGCATCTTAGCGAAGGTCTTTCTTCAAGTTCTTCATCTGGCGAAAAGAAAATTGACCTCTCTTTACCGGCAGAGCCAATTCAGACCGGATCCCGACATCCATTATCAATTGTACGGGAGGAAATCATCGGCATCTTCAGCAAAATTGGTTATACAGTTGCCGATGGTCCCGAAATAGAAGATGACTGGCATAATTTCACGGCTCTGAATTTTCCTCCGAACCATCCTGCACGCGATATGCAGGATACATTTTTCATTCGTCCCGAAGAAGATAACGACTCCGTTGCATTACGTACGCATACATCGTCGGTCCAGGTTCGTGTTATGGAATCTACAAAACCACCGATAAGGGTTCTCTCACCAGGCAGAGTTTACAGAAACGAAGCTATCTCAGCGCGTGCTCATTGTTTCTTTCATCAGGTTGAAGGATTGTATATTGATGTCAATGTTTCTTTCGCCGACCTGAAACAAACTCTATTATATTTTGCCAAACAAATGTTCGGAGAAGACGCGCAAATAAGATTGCGTCCTTCTTATTTTCCTTTTACCGAACCATCTGCAGAAATGGATGTATCATGTAATATCTGTAAAGGTGAAGGTTGTAACGTTTGCAAATACACCGGTTGGCTTGAGATTATGGGATGCGGAATGGTAGACCCTGCCGTTTTGCAAAATTGTAATATTGACGATCAGATTTATTCAGGCTTTGCATTCGGTATGGGAATTGAAAGAATAGCCATGTTAAAGTACGGCGTAAAAGACCTCAGACTTTTTTCGGAAAATGATGTAAGATTTCTTCGTCAATTCCGGTCCGAATAAAATAAATATTCCTAATAACTTAAAAAGCCGAAGAGACGCGATGTATTGCGTCTCTTCGGCTTTTATTATGAATATTAATTATTCTTTATCAATCTGCCGACCGCGTAATTTTATTTTTCAATGGTGGAACCGTTCGCAAATAAGCATAAATCGCTTTTGCTTCGTTGTCGGTCAATTGTACAAATGGAACCATCGGGTATCGCAAAGAAGGAGCGCCATCAACGATTCCCGTTTTAAGTGCTTTAACAAATTTTTCTTCCGACCATGAACCGATTCCGGTTTCTTCATCAGGGGTAAGGTTTGGTGTTACCATTTGCTTTCCTTCCTTATTCAATGGCTTATTTCCTCCACCCAGAAATCCGACACTCTTTTCCGGATTCAAATAATCGTTGGTTTTGAAATCAGCTGAGTGACAAGTGTAGCAATCAAAATTATATACCATATACTTCCCAAATTCTACGGCATTATTCGTATCCGGCATTTCGATTTTATGGTCAGGCATAGGAAATGGCTTAAATGCAACATTCGAAAGAAACTTCGCGAGAAAAGATGGTTCACATGGCTGATCAGGCACTGATGCTGCCGCAACCATCGGATCATCTGAACGGAGAAATGCAATTATTGATGCAATGTCCTCATCAGCCATATTAGGCAACTTTGCCATCCACGGCGGAGCATATTGACCGTCACGTTTTATTCCGGTACGCAGCAGATATAATATTTCTCCATCAGTCCATGTTCCGATACCGTAAGTTTTATCCTGAGTTATATTTTGCGAATAAATTGGTCCGAATTCCTTAGGAGCATCCAACATCTGATGCCCCGTAAGAACCCCGGTTTCACTATTCATGTGGCAATTCGCGCAAAGCATTAAAGCAATCTTTTTCCCGTGTTCAACCCGCTCAGGCGTAATTTCAACTTTATAATCCAGCTTCTTTACTTCATAACTTGGAATTCCTCTGATTTCAATATATGCAAAACCAATTATTCCAAGGGAGAGTACTACTCCCAATAATATTAATACATACTTCAGTAATTTTTTCATGGTGCGTGTGTTTGTGTATGGTAAAAATATTAAAAAATGGAAATAGAAAACCTCAAAAAATATTTTTATGCAAAAAGTAGTTGTTGAAAACTAATAGAATAATATACTTTTTTAATTAAAGTGCCTTTTTATTTCCACTGCCCTTCGTAAAATATTCAATTAAATCCAAAAGTGGTCCGGTCATAAATGTTGTAGCAAGCGCCATTATCACCATTATTGCAAATAAGGCCGGTGATAAAATTCCCAGATCATAACCAATATTCAAAACGATTAATTCCATTAATCCACGGGTATTCATTAAGGCTCCGATCGAGAATGAATCTTTCCATGACTGCCCGGTTAATTTTGCCGCTATAGTACTACCTCCGAATTTTCCAAGCACCGCAATAAAAATGATTAATCCGCATATCGCCCATAAATTTCCATCGGTTAATAAACCAATATGTGTTCTTAAGCCTGTAAATGCAAAAAACAATGGAAGCAGCAATAAAATACTCACATCCTCCAGTTTCTCCATAAGCAGTTTTTTAATATTCGCATTGGGAGGCATAATTACTCCGGCCAGAAATGCACCTAAAAAAGCATGAATTCCTATAGCTTCAGTAATACAGGCCGACAAAAGAAGAATAAAAAATATGATTATTACCAATGATTTATTAAGGGTTTCGCCTTCATTATGTCTGTTACCTACTCTTTTTAAAAACGGACTAACTGCGAAAAGCATAAGCAAAACAAAAATAATAGAAAGTACAATAGTGAACATTGCACTTGCAATGCTACCGGCTTTTACAATCGCGATTACTGTGGCAAGTATACACCAGGCCGTAACATCATCAAATGCCGCACAAGAAAGTACCAATGATCCTAATGATGTCTTGGTAAGATTGCGCTCCTGTAAAATCCTTGCGAGTACAGGAAATGCAGTTATACTGACTGCAATCCCTATAAAGAGTGCAAAAGATGTAAAATTTATATTCTCCGGTGCAAACTTCTCATATAAAAAAAATGAAACACATACACCGAGAAAATATGGGAAGATAATACCGGTATGACTTATTAATATAGCTTTCCTGGCCTTGCCTTTCAACTTTTCTATATCCAGCTCCATTCCAATAATAAACATAAAAAAGGCCAAACCAATCTGACTCAGAAATTGAATATTTGGTAAAGAAGATGGGGGAAAAAGAAAATCCGAAAATCCGGGGAATAAATAACCCACAATAGAAGGCCCAAGAAATATTCCGGCAATCATTTCTCCGACAACAGACGGCTGTCTGATTTTAGTAAAAATAACGCCGAATACTTTTGAAACAATTAATATTATAATAATTTGAAGCAATAATAATCCTAACGGACTCTTAATATTCTGTACAAATTGCTCTCCAATGCTTTCAGACGAATTGATACTTACAGGTTTTGATTTTTCAAGCGATTCATTAATTAATTGCGCCGGGCTTAGCGACTGGTTGTCGAGAGGACGTAAATTTTTACCCGAATCAATTACCCACCATATCGAAAATACAAACACTCCGACTATAAGAATGTAATAAAGGAGATTTGTTTTCATTCTAATACTTAAATTTTGAAAGAAAAATTAAAGCTGTTTAGTATCTTTACTATTGGGAATTTCTTTTATATAAACATCTTGCTGAGCAAAAGGTATTTCAATTCCGTTTTCTTCAAATGCTTTATATACATCAAGAATTACCTCACTTTTAGCATCTAGCCAGAAATTGATATCAGACCAAAATAATAATCTGAAATCGACGGAGCTATTATTTAAAAGATGCAATAATACGACTGGTGCAGGTGACCTTTCTATTCTCAAATTTGAATTTAATACATTCTCCAGAATCTCTTTTACCTTAATCAGATTTGAGCCGTATTTAACTGATACAATTACCTCGACCCGACGATGATTGTTACTTAGTGTCCAGTTTATTACATGCTGACTTAATAGGTCTCCGTTCGGGATAATCACTTCGGCTCCGTCCATATTTATCATTCTCGAACTGCGAATACCGATTTCCTTAATTCGACCTACTTTTCCCGCTACCTCTATCTGGTCACCGATTTCTATAGGACGCTCAAATGCTAAAATAACTCCACTAATTAAATTACTTACAATATTCTG
This sequence comes from uncultured Flavobacteriales bacterium, assembly GCA_964486655.1. Lineage (GTDB taxonomy): Bacteria > Bacteroidota > Bacteroidia > AKYH767-A > 2013-40CM-41-45 > JADKIH01. Next base: position 2,973 of record CAZAON010000470.1, on the reverse strand, counting down.
CAAACCAAAACCAATACCAACACCAAGAGATCCGATAATGATGGTGAGTTTACTCATTGGAATTCCGGCCGCAGCAAATGCAAGCAGTGCTCCAATTACAATTATTGCCAGTCTGATCAATAAAAGCCAATTGCCGATGCCTCCCTTTTTATTGATTGGACCAGATGTGTTTCTTGAATTGTCCGTTATAAATGAAAGTAATTTAGAAATCAGACCTGATAAAAGAATAATTAAAACAAAAATAAAAATGCTCTGAAAGGAGTAGGTATATTTTCCTATGCTTCTCTCTGTCAACATGAATTCCGTGAATCCAGAAGCAAGTACAGAATAAAAATAAAAATTACGAATCAACAATATCACCCAGCCGAGAATAAATATTCCGTTTATCCATTGCGGATTTTTATCATTAAAACTTTTAAGATTAAGAAAGATATTATTTTCAATTACCGTGTTTACAGAAACGGAATAAATATTTAGCGCTTTAATGATAAACTGGTGTGTCCAGTAAAGAAATATTCCGGAAATTATCGCAAAATATCCCGATGTATAAAGTGTTTTACATAGGTTATACCTTCCAAAAAGTATGGCAAGCAAAGCCCCGGCTTCAAGAAATATAAATGTGTACAGGACCCATTTAACAACAAATTTTTCTGAATAAAGGTGCTTTTTGTTACGATAAAAGTTTAAAGCTAAAATTATACTGGTTATTGATATGAAAACCAGAAACCAAATCTCCATAATTGAAGCTTCAAGAAACAAATTGTCTATTATTACCAATATAAAAAGTATGAGCAAATAAAGCCATAAATTCTTCTCAAATATTCCCGGGTCTCTTCTATGAAGTACTAAAAGGGACAAACATAAAACAGTCCATATCAAAGCCTGTACTGCGAAAGGTGGATAAGCAAAGAAAAACTGCGAGGCATTTAAAATTACAAAAAGCGCCGTAAGTAAAGGATGTTGAACAATCTGATCTGTCAGATATGAACCGAATTTATCCTTATCCGATAAAATTCTTTTACTGATAATTGAGAAGTAATAACCCAATAATACAAATAGCAAAAATATAAGTAAAAATATCTTACGATTATTCTGAAAGAAAAATTTAACAATATGCTTTGCTTTAAAGTATGAAAATGAAATAGTATCGTCCAAAGCAAATTCAGTATCTATACCGGAAAAAATTAAAGGCATTTCCTTATCCAGCATAGACTGCGATAAATCCTTTCGATACGCTTCAGCCCGGCTTATGTCTAATAAAATATTTGCCTTAAGCTGATTTACCCTGTTTGAAAGCTGCTTAATCCTCAATGTTACAATGTTCAAAGAACTGTCAATCGGATGAAGTTCCTTCAGCAGCTTATCATAACCCTTCTCATATTCATAATACAAAGTAGTATCTGCAGGCAAAAAATATAATTCCTTATCTAATAACAATGAATCAATAGAGTTTCTTCTTTTATCAATGGCCTTTTGGTAAGTACCTAATGGTTTACTTATATACTCCACCCTCTCCAGTATTTCATGCAATAGCAGTTCTGATGATGAGACATTTCTTAAGGAATACAATATTTTAGTGCCGGTCACGATCTTGCCTGAGGTTACCTGATATAACCTCTCCATTTCCGACAGCTTATAAATAATTTTGCCCGTATCAATACCTTTATTAATATAATCCTTTGCTTCCTTTGCCAGGCTTCTCAATTGCGCAACTTTTTGTCTCTGCAAATCAATATTCTGCTTATCGGAAATTCTTATTCTGTTTTCATCCATGAGCCTGTTCATCAGCTCACGAATTGATTCGGCTTTACCGTTTGACAAATTCGAATTATTTCCCTTCGATACGGTACTGTCTGATTGAGAAAGAATATTGTTAGATTGCAGAAATAATAACAGGGTTATCAACAGTAACCTGCCTAACCTAAAATGATTGTGAGTTAAAATAGAGTATGTATTTGGCCCGGTTCCCAAAAGAAATTATATCTGACTGTACGAATATAATTTATTTTTCTTACTTCCAGATAACCATCTTCAATCCCAATAAAATAATTATTACACCAAAAGCCTTTTTGAGCTGATCCGGGGAAAGTGATATGGCAATTTTGCTTCCGAAAAAACTACCTGCAACAAAACTGATGCATAGTATTGCCGCAACCTTAAAATCAACCTGCCCTGATTTATAGTAATTGTAAACAGCCATGACTCCGATTGGTGGTAACATCATAGCCAGAGATGTTCCTTGCGCCGTATGCTGACTCATTCCAAGAAAATAAACCAGACAAGGAACGACAACCAGTCCGCCTCCGATTCCAATAAAACCACTGAATACGCCGGCAAATACGCCAATGATCAGAATAATGATTACAATCTCCATGCTAAATTTATTATCTGATTTCAACTTTGATTTCATTTAACAAAACTAAATATTTTAATCAGCTTTCCGAAATTAGATTAGGACTCACTACAAAATACTACTGGCAATATAAAAATATATTGCCAGTAAAAGTTACATTATCTCAATAAAGTTAAAGCGTATTCTCTTATCCCCCGCTAAAACTGATGAGTGAATAAAAAACCTAACCCAACCTTTTTATCAGGAGTTTCAAAATTATAAATATTCCAGGCGGTTGGCTTTCTTTTAGTATTTCTGTTTGCAAATAAATTCCAGGAACTCAATATCATTGTTGTTGTTCCCAGTCCGATGTTTACCATAGATAAAACTTTTTGACTTTCATTTGTAGTTGCATACTTTCCGCTCCAATCTTCGTTCGGAAAGTTGCCGATTCCAAGTGCAACTTGACCGGCACCTGAGAGCAGTCCGGCAATTGCAACAGTATTTCTTTTAGCTCCGTTTGAAATTTGAATGCCATTTATCGTGTTGAGCGAAAGATTAATTCCACTCAAAATAGAAGATGTAACTCCGTATGTTGGAGATATGTAATTTTCACTATAAACAGGCGGCGGACCATAAGT
>CAZAON010000469.1:0-1918 GCA_964486655.1 uncultured Flavobacteriales bacterium | reverse complement strand
TAAACGCCACGGGAGGAGGTGTATGGGTTAAAAATTTCTCGAATCTGTATGGAGGAAATCCCCCAGTAATTATATCAATAAAACCAACATATTACAATACAACCTTACTACAGTTTTACGATTCATTATTGGACATAAATTCTTCAGGCCAGGTAATCAACAGTCGGCTTTTTACAGGAGAGTTTCAATGTATACCCGACAGTGATATAATTGTTTATTCAAATTCACAAATTAGCAGGCAAAATTTTAATGGAACTATCGTTTGGACTGTAACACGATATGGATCTCCTCTATATGTTGATAGTAATTATTTTTATTCGAGAGGAAATAATACTATTACAAAATTCAGGAATTCAGATGGAAGTATTGTATGGCAAAGAATAATTCCCTGTTTCAATATAAGCATAAAAAAAGATGGCGGGTATTTAACCTGTGGTGCAGGGGCGAATTCCTTTTCAGATGACGTATGCAATTATGATTCCTCAGGAAATCAGATATGGTGCAAAAACATTCCTTTTCCATTATACGGATATCGAAGAATAGCAGAATGCACTCCGAATAGTTTCATTACCGGAGGAGCTACCGGATGCTTTAGTTATGATTATTTAGGTCTAAATCATGCTACAGGATCATTTGTTTGCAACCTGGATAGTTTAGGAAATGGCGTAATTGATTCATCAGATCACTTTATAAGTGGAAATGGCAATGATAATTCATTAATAGGCTTTGTTGATGATGCACCCTTTATTGCTGCTGCAATCGGTAAAACCGGAATACCCAGAAGCTATCCAAATATGCTGCCATTTCATGCAGTATTTAACCCTAACTGGTCATCTCAATTTGCAGTTGGAATTAATCACAAATATTCTGATGTTGATGGAAATGGAATCATAGATCTAAATGACATTATTGCATTTCAAAATATTTCTGCTCTCCCTCGAAATTCTACTCCTCATTGGAGAAAAAATTCAAATTGCAATTCAAATTACAGTTCAAATTCTGAAATTAGAATATTATTTGAAGAAGACACTCTCATTGCAGGAGATACTGCAACGATAAATATCATTCTGGGAAATCCAATAATACTCATTGATTCCATTTATTCAATAGGAATATCTATTCAATCATGGTTATTGAATTATGGCAGCGAGAGAATTATTATTCCCTCCAGCGATTTTGGTGATACTGCTGTTGATTTAATGTATTACAAACATCCGTCTTCAAATATCGGATATATAAGTCTGCTTATTTCAAAAACAAATCATTTAAATGCATCCTTTTTTATGGACACTATTGCTACTGTCAAAATGCTTATTCCTTCAGGGTATGCCTCACACTATTATACTCTTAGTTCATTTGTAAACGCAATTACAATTGAAGGGTTCCCTGTTTCATTGAATGTTTTAACCGATAGTGCCTTTTATTCTGACCCTTTTGCAGGAATTACTAAAATTTCAAATAATAATATTTCAATTTTCCCGAATCCAGCAAATGATGAATTAACAATAGAAAGTGTAAATGAAAATATTACTGAAATAAAGATCTATTCTGTCTCCGGACAATTAATAAATACTATAAAGCATTCAGGAGATAAAATAAACTTAAAACTAACAGATTTTCCAAAAGGATGTTATTCCGCCGAAATTATTACACAGAATGGCATAGTACATAAGCCTTTTGTTGTGATAAAATAGGATTTGAAAATTGATGTTTGAATTTCAACTTTGTATAAGTTATCCCGGGACTCGCTAATAATCTTCGCTATAATCCCCTCGACTCAGTCTGGCAATGAGTTAAATTTCTTCCAATTTGTAATTTAATAATTCGCAATTAATATTCGTAATTAGTAATTCGTCATTCGTAATTGTCTTCTAGCATTCACTCAAACTAATCGGCACATTCGTCGCCAGTCCGCCTT